>JBOGYA010000167.1:0-6387 GCA_050696515.1 Solirubrobacteraceae bacterium | reverse complement strand
CTCAGTCTTGCTGAACAGGGCCGCCAGTGGCCCTTCGCGCATACTCGCGCGGCCGCCCGAGCGTTTACTCTGGGCCATGGACGAGGACCTCCCCGGAGTTGTGCACGAGGACCTCCTCGGGACCGTGGGCGGAAGCCTGCTCGGAGCCGTGGGCGGGAGCCTCCTCGGAACCATGGGCGGAAGCCTCCTCGGGACCATGGGCGGGAGCCTGCTCGGAGCCGTGGGCGAGGACCTCCTGCGCGAGTTGGCGGTAGGACTGGGCCGCGACTCCGTGGGGCTCGTACTTGAGCACCGACATCCCCTTCACGGGCGCCTCCGCGAAGCGCACCGTCTTGCGGATGCGCGAGGCGAACACGCGGTCGCCGAAGTTCTCCTCGAGGATCTCGATCGCCTCCTTGGCGTGGATCGTGCGCGAGTCCACCAACGTGGGAAGGATACCCTCGATGTCGACGTCCGGGTTGAGGTTCTCACGGATCATCGCGAGGGTGTTCTGCAGCTGGATCAGCCCACGCATCGACAGATACTCGCACTGCACGGGGACGATCACCTTGTCGGCCGCGGTGAGCGCGTTGATCGTGAGCAGCCCCAGCGACGGAGGGGTGTCGATGCAGATGAAGTCGTAGTCCTCGCGGATCGGCTCGAACGCCTTCTGCAGCGAGCGCTCGCGGCCGATCATCGTTGACATCGCGATCTCCGCTCCCGCCAGGTCGATCGAGGAGCACGCCACGTCCACCTCGCGGCGGCGGATCACCTCGCGGATCGAGACTTTGTGGACGAGCACGTCGTACATCGATTTCTCCAGGGTGTCCGGGTCGATGCCCTGGGACATCGTCAGGTTGCCCTGGGGGTCCATGTCCACGCACAACACCCTGTGGCCCTCCTCCGCGAATGCGGCGGCCAGGTTCAGCGTGGTCGTTGTCTTGGCCACCCCGCCCTTCTGGTTGGCGAACGCGATGACCTTGGCCAGTCCTTGCACGAGAGACTCCGATGCTCGATTGGAAGCCGTCGCGTGGGTATTCGCACGCGGGGCCGGGATTCCTGCACAACTACGATCTCCGGGTGCCGCGAAACAGCGCCCCACCCCTGGCACAGCGATTGCGGGGCAAGCGCGTGTGCGTGTGCGCGGGCCCGGGCGGAGTGGGCAAGACCACCACGGCGGCGGCGCTCGCGCTGGGGTTGGCGCACCGCGGGCAGCGGGTCGCGGTGGTGACGATCGACCCCGCGCGGCGCCTGGCGAGCGCGATGGGCATCGAGGAGCTCGGCAACGAGCCGCGGCGCATCGACCCCGCCACGCTGGCCGCCCACGGGATCGAGCTTCAGGGGGAGGGCGAGCTGTGGGCGACGATGCTCGACGCGAAGGGCACCTTCGACGCGCTGATCGCCCGCCTCGCCCCCACCGAGCGCGCGCGCGAAGAGGCGCTCTCCAACCGCATCTACCAGGAGGTGTCCTCGGCGGTCGCCGGCACCCAGGAGTTCAGCGCGATCGCCAAGCTCTACGAGCTCCACTCCGAGGGGGGCTTCGACACGATCGTGCTCGACACCCCGCCCTCGCACAACGCGCTGGACTTCCTCGACGCCCCGATGCGCATGTCGCGCTTCCTGGAGGGCCGCGCGCTGAAGATGTTCCTCGCGCCCGGCAACCTCGCCGCGCGGCTGGTGGGCCGCGGGAGCGGCCTCGTGCTGTCGGTGTTCTCCCGCTTCACCGGCGTGGACCTGATCGGCGAGCTCTCGGGCTTCTTCGGCTCGCTCGCCGGCATGGTGGACGGCTTCCGCGAGCGCGCCCACACCGTCGAGGAGCTGCTGCGCGACCCCGGCACCGCCTTCCTGCTCGTCACCTCGCCCGAGCGCGAGCAGGCGCGCGAGGCGGTCTTCTTCGCCGAGCAGCTCGCCGCCGCGGGGATGGCCCGGGCGGCGCTGATCGTAAACCGCATCCACAGCGACAGCTTGGAGGGGCACTCCCCCGCGCAGGTGCAGGCGCTGCTCGCCGGGGAGCTGGGGGAGCGGCTGGCTGCGCGCGTGGCGGGCAACCTCGCGGACTTCGACGTGCTCGCGCGGCGCGACCGCGAGAGCGTCGCCGAGCTCTCGCGGAGCCTCCGCGAGCCCAACCCGATCCTCGTGCCCCACCTAGACGGGGACGTTCAGGACCTCGCAGGCCTCGCCCGCATCGCTGAAATCCTCTTTGCCTGACGGCGCCTCGGCCGGGAGTGCGAGCTGCTGGTCGGAACGGGGATGCTCGCCGAAGGCGAGTGCCTCCCGGCTTTGATCGACGGCGCTCTCCGCCGGCGCGTGCCCGTCGCCCTCCGGCGCCAGCAGCTCGTCCGCGAGCGACGCCAGGTCGGGGCGCAGGTGGCCGCAGATCACGTCGCGCAGCAGCGCGCGCAGGTGGTAGGAGAGCTCCCGTGTGAGCGCGACGGAGCGCGCGTCTTCGACCGCGGTGCCCGCGACGGCCGCGCGCTCCAGCGCGAGCGCCCGCAGCGTGTGCTTGGTCAGCGCCGGGCGCTCCGCGGGGGTGGCACAGAGCGCGGCGAGCCGTCCGGCGAGCAGCCCGCTGGAGGGCCCCTCGGGCTCGAGCAGGGCGCGCAGCGCCAGCAGGTGGTCGCTCAGCGCCTCCAGGTCGGTGGCCCGCTCACAGCCCATCTCGAAGCGGGCGAGCGCCCACGCGAGCTCGCTCTCGCGGGGGGAGCGGCGGGAGACGAGGTTGCAGAACGCGCGCAGCTCGTCCTCCTGCTCGGCGCTCACCACCAGCATCCCGTGCGGCCGGCCCCCCCAGCCCAGCGCTTGAACGCCCCACGCGCCTGAGCCCACACGCGCCCACGCGAGCGGGCCGAGCGCGATGCGGCCGTCGCCGAACAGGCGCAGCGCACGCAGCAGTTCGCCCAGCACCTCGCGCCCGCGGGCGACCGCGGCGAGCGCGTCGGTGCCCTCAGTGGTGAACGCCACGAGTAGGTGCCCGGCCCCATCGCCGTCGCTCGCGGAAGAGGAGGCGCCCGCCCACCCCGCCGACGCGCCGTCGGGCACATCGATCAAAGCGTCGGGCCGCGCGATCGTGAGGCCTGCCGCCAGCGCCAGCTCCGGTGAGGCGATCGTGAGGCCGTGCAGCGTCGCCAGCAGCGTGACCTCGGTGGCGCTCGCGTGCGCCGAGCAGTCAAGGCGCTCCAGGGCCCCGCGCAGGCGCTCCTCGCGCAGCGAGAAGTCGCTCTGCTCGGCGAACACGTCCCCCAAGAGCGCGCGCAGCGCCGCGTCGGCCCGCTCGGGAGTCCGCGCCCGCGCCCAACGCCCGCCCCGCTCGGGCAGCGCATCTCGCGCGAGCAGGTAGCGATCCAAGCCCTCGAAGCCCTCCAGAGCGAGCAACGCGTGCGCGTGACTCACAAGCCCGCGCAGCGCAACCCAACGCTCGCGCACGAAGGAGTCGGTCAGCGGCCGGTAGCAGTACAGCGCGGCGCCGCGCCCCCGCGAGGAACGCGAGGCCAGCTCGAATGGCACCTCCGCGCCGGCGTCGAGGTCGGCCTGCAGGCGCAGCGCGGACTCCTCCACGAACTCCGTGAGGGCCGTCTCGAGTTGGCGTGAGCGCACGCGGCACACTTCGCCGAGCGCCCCGTCGCTCCTGCTCGGCGCAGCGGGCGTTGCAGCGCTACGCCACCGCGGCGGGGGTCTCGGCGAAGATCGCGGAGCGCACCCGGTCCTCGCAGCCCTGCACGATCCAGCGCTCGCCGTAGATGCGCATGTCCTCGATCAGCGGCAGTAGCGCGGAGCCCTTCTCGGTCAGCGCGTACTCCACCCGCGGAGGCACCTCGGGGAAGGTGTGGCGCTCGACGATCCCCTCCTCCTCCAGGGCGCGCAGCCGCAGCGAGAGCGTGCGCGGGCTGATCCCCTCCAGGGAGCGCTCCAGTTCGCAGAAGCGCGAGCGGCCCTCCGCGAGATCACGGATCAACAGCAGCGTCCACTTCGCGCACACGATCTCCGCCGTGCGGCACACCGGACACGTCTCATCTACGGCCACCCCCATACTTTACCAAATGAAGTAAAGAACTTCCGCAGCTGGGGCAGCTTGGCTGCCAGAGCAGGCTGGGAGTGGGCCGGCGCAAGATTCACGGCTCGAGGCCGGGCCAGTGGAGAGGAGGGAAGATCCTCCCGTCGTGGTAGGATGGTCCCTATGACCACCATCACATGGCGGGTCGCGGAGCTGGCGGCACGACGCGGTTGGGGAGCACGGCAGCTTGCCGAGGCCGCGGGACTCGACCAGAAGACCGTGCGCAACATTCTCGCGGGGCGCGCCACTCGGGTGGACCTCGAAACGATCGCGCGGCTGTCGGATACGCTCGAGGTCGCTCCAGGAGCGCTATGGATGAGCCGGCCGGATCCGGCGCGGGCATGGATGAGCACTGCGGGTGCCGCCGGCCAGGGCGAGCCGGGTGAGCTCGAGGAGATCCTCGCCGGTAGCCGGTCCGAGTATGTCGACTCTGGGCTGGAGCGGGCCCTGCGGTCCCCTTGAGCCGCTGCTATCTCGATACTAACTTCCTCTATGTGCACCTGAGGTCAAGGCGCTCACAACAGGCGCGACCGCTCGATGAGTGGCGCAGCAGAGTGCTCGCCCAGGTGACGATCGACGGTGGTGTGATCAGCGCGCTGGTCCACGATGAGCTTGCCTACCGGCTGATCCTCGCCTGGCTGCGCGACGACGGTGTCGAGGATCCACTTTCGAGGTACCGGACAGACGCGCAGACGGTGATGCGAGCAGTGCGGCGTCGCCTCACGGCGACCTGGCGCGCGGTGGACTCGCTCTCTCTGGAGCTGCAGCTCACCGACCAAGCTGTGGTGGATCAGGCGAGGTCACTGATGTCACGACCCGGCCTCAGCCCGCGCGACTCCTTTCACGCTGCCCACGCCCTCGCGGCGGGCTGCGGCGTCATCGCCAGCACCGACGCCGCATTCGACGCTGTCCCCGGACTGCGACGCCTCGCGCCCTGAGCCCGCTACGCCGGTCGTCCTACGCAACTGTCAGCGGCGGCCGGCTGGCAGGTGCAGGTGCGGGCGGCGATTGCGAGGGCGCGCCGTTCCCTGGCACAGACGGCGATTGAGCGGGGGCGCCCTCTGCGGGCGCAGCCGGCGCGGCGGGGTCTTCGCCCCGCTGCCGGGACATCGAGGCGACGTCCTCCATCGTGGTGCCGCGGCGGCCGTCGGCCTGCACCAGCAGCTTGAAGTCGTGCGGGCTCGTGGCCACGCGCATCGCGTCGTCCATCGTGACCCTCCCGGCCTTCAGGTGCCCGAAGAGAGCCTGGTCGAAGGTTTGCATCCCGTAGTAGCCGCCGGCGGCGATCACCTCGTTGAGCTTGCCCGTTTGGGCGGGGTCGACGATCATGTCGCGCACGCGGCCGGTCATGCGCAGGATCTCGCACACTGCGACCCGGCCGCCGTCCGCCCCTGGCACGAGGCGCTGGGAGATGACTCCCTTGATCGTGCCCGCGATCATCGAGCGCGCCTGGGCGTGCTGGTGGGGCGGGAAGAAGTCGAGCATCCGGTTGATCGACTCCGCCGCGTCGACCGTGTGGATCGTGGACAGCACCAGGTGGCCGGTCTCGGCGGCCGAGAGCGCCGTCTGCACGGTCTCCTCGTCGCGCATCTCGCCCACCAGGATCACGTCGGGGTCCTGGCGCAGCACGCGGCGCAGGGCGCGCTTGAAGGAGGCGGTGTCCATCCCCACCTCGCGCTGGTTGATCACCGCGCGCTTGTCCTTGTGCACGAACTCGATCGGGTCCTCGATCGTGACGATGTGCTTGGAGAACGTCTCGTTCATGTGGTCGATCATCGCCGCGAGTGTCGTCGACTTGCCCGATCCGGTGGTGCCCGTGAGCAGCACGATCCCGCGCTCCTCCTCCGCTAGTTCCCTTACCACCGGCGGTAGCGTCAGCTCCTCGATCGTGCTGATCTTGTGAGGGATCGCGCGGCACGCCAGCGAGATCACCCCGCGCTGGCGGAAGGCGTTGATGCGAAAGCGCGCCACGCCCGTGATCTCGAACGAGAAGTCGACCTCGTGCTCATCGGTGAATTCCTGCAGCTTGGTGGGGTCGTGCAGCAGGTCGTGCAGCGCCCGCTCGGTGTCCTCGGCGCTCAACCGCTCCCCCTGCTCCTCGTGGGCGAGGGTGCCGTGCACCAGGAACAGCGGCGGCGAGTCCACCTTCAGGTGCAGGTCCGAGCCGTGCTTGCCGACCAGCTCGCGCAGCGCTGACTGCACGTCGAACATGCTCCCCGCATCGGCACCGCGCGCGGGGGGCTTGAGCGTCGCGAGCGGGTGTGGACGGGGCAGCCGCGGCGGCTGCCCCCCCAGCCGCGCATGCGCGGCTGGGCCAGATGGCGCATGCGCCATCTGGAGACGGGCTACATGTAGCC
>JBOGYA010000166.1:0-6431 GCA_050696515.1 Solirubrobacteraceae bacterium | reverse complement strand
CCAGCGCGACAACTCGAAGTTGATCGCCACGCTGGAGCGCCTGCGCGAGCTCGGCAACACGGTGATCGTGGTCGAGCACGACGAGCAGACGATGCGCGCCGCCGATCACCTCGTGGACCTGGGGCCCGGCGCGGGCGAGCACGGGGGGCGGATCGTCGCGCAGGGAACAGCGGCGCAGGTGCAGCGCTGCAAGGAGTCGCTGACCGGGCAGTACCTCGCGGGCACGCGCACGGTCGCGGTGCCCGCCAAGCGCCGCAAGCCGACCGGTTATGTGAAGGTGGAGGGCGCCGCGCAGCACAACCTGCGCGACATCGACGCGTCCTTCCCGCTCGGCGCGCTGACCTGCGTGACGGGGGTCTCGGGCTCGGGCAAGTCCACGCTCGTCAACGAGATCCTCTACAAGGCGGTGTCCGCGCGCCTGCACCGCGCGCGCTCGCGGCCGGGCGCGCACCGCGCGATCCGCGGGCTGGAGCAGCTCGACAAGATCATCGCGGTCGACCAGTCGCCGATCGGCCGTACCCCGCGTTCCAATCCGGCCACATATACCGGGCTGTTCGACGTGATCCGCGACCTCTTCTCGAAGACCCAGGAGGCCCGCGCGCGCGGGTACAAGCCGGGGCGCTTCTCCTTCAACGTGAAGGGCGGGCGCTGCGAGGTGTGCAAGGGCGACGGGCAGATCAAGATCGAGATGCACTTCCTCCCCGACGTGTACGTCCCGTGCGAGCAGTGCCACGGCAAGCGCTACAACCGCGAGACCCTGGAGGTGCGCTTCAAGGGCAAGAGCATCGCGGACGTGCTCGAGCTGCCGATCGAGGAGGCGGTCGAGTTCTTCGAGCACATCCCCAAGGTGCGCCGGCGTCTGGAGACGCTGAACGCGGTGGGCCTCGGCTACGTGCGCCTCGGCCAGCCCGCCACCACGCTCTCCGGCGGGGAGGCCCAGCGCGTGAAGCTCGCGACCGAGCTCTCCAAGGTCGCGACCGGGCGCACCCTGTACATCCTCGACGAGCCCACCACGGGCCTGCACTTCGCCGACGTGCAACGCCTGCTGGAGGTGTTGCAGCGGCTCGTGGACGCGGGCAACAGCGTGGTCGTGATCGAGCACAACCTCGACGTGATCAAGTGCGCGGACCGCCTGATCGACATGGGTCCCGAGGGCGGCGAGGAGGGCGGCATGGTGGTTGCCGCGGGCACGCCGGAGGAGGTCGCCGCGGAGCCGGCCTCGCACACCGGGCAGTTCCTCGCGCCGCTGCTGGCCGGTCCCGGACGATCGGTCGCCGCCGGCGCTTCGCCCAACGGCAGGCCGCGCGCCGCCAAAGGGCAGCCGGCCGCGAAACGCAAACCCCGCGCGAAGGTCCCCGCGTAAAGCGCTCGCAGCACAACTCACAGCAGGCCGTCGTGTTTTCAGGATCGCAGTGCGGGTAATCACGCCGGGTCGATGCCGAGCGAAGACAGGGGAGAAGCTATGCGCGTGCGGGCGGTGGGGAAACTGATTGTGGCGAGAGCCGCGCTCGCGACGGCCGCGATCTCGCTGGTGCTCGTCCCGGTTGCGCGCGCGACGCCGGCCGAAGGCATTCACAACATCAAGCACGTGATCGTGATCATGCAGGAGAACCGCTCGTTCGACTCCTACTTCGGCACCTACCCGGGCGCCGACGGGATCCCCGGGGGCGTGTGCGTGCCCGATCCGGTGAACGGCGGCTGCGTGGCGCCCTTCCACGATGCAAGCGACGTGAACAACGGCGGGCCCCACGGCCACAGCGCGTTCACCGCCGACCTCGACGGGGGGAAGCTGGACGGCTTCGTCGGGGAGGCCGAGAAAGGCAGCGAATGCAAGAGCACCGAACCCGGCTGCAGTCCCTGCACCGAAGGAGGCGCGAGCGCGAAATGCATCGACCCGATGGGCTACCACGACGCGCGCGAGATCCCCAACTACTGGGCCTACGCGCAGAGCTTCGTCCTGCAGGACCACATGTACGAGCCCAACTCCTCCTGGAGCTGGCCCGAGCACCTCTTCGAAGTCTCGGCGTGGTCGGCGACGTGCGCCAACTGGGACGACCCGCTGTCGTGCATCAGCAACCTGGAAGGACCGCCGGCCCCGGAAGCCAAGAACGGCAAACCCAACCCCTACACCGGCCCCGAAGCGAAAGCGCTGCCGTGGACCGACATCACCTACCTGCTGCACAAGTACGGGGTCAGTTGGGGCTACTACGTCTTCGAAGGGGACGAGCCCGACTGCGAGTCCGACGAAGCGATGACCTGCGCGCCCGTGGCGCAGGGTCCCAAAACCCCGGGCATCTGGAACCCGCTGGTCGACTTCATGGACGTCAAAGAAGACGGCCAGATGGGCAACGTGCAGTCGCTCACCCACTTCTACACCGCCGTGCAGAACACGAGCGAATGCGGCCTGCCCAACGTCTCATGGATCGACCCCAACGGCAAGGTGTCCGAACATCCCCCCGCGGCGATCTCGGCCGGCCAGGCTTACACCACCACGTTGATCGACGCGATCATGCGCAGCCCCTGCTGGGCTTCGAGCGCGATCTTCCTCTCGTGGGACGACTGGGGCGGTTTCTACGACCACGTCGCGCCACCCGTGATCGACGAAAACGGCTACGGCTTCCGCGTCCCGGGTCTCGTGATCAGCCCCTACGCGCGCCCCGGGTACATCGACCATCAGCAGCTCAGCCACGACGCCTACCTGAAGTTCATCGAGGACGACTTCCTCGGCGGCCAGCGCCTGAACCCGGCCACGGACGGACGGCCCGACTCACGTCCGGACGTGCGCGAAGAAGCTCCTGGGCTGGGGAGCCTGGCCGGCGACTTCGACTTCTGCCAGACGCCGCGCCCGCCACTGATCCTGTCCCCACACCCCACGCCAGGGCCAGCTTCCGAACCGCCCGGCTCGGTGCCGCCCGGGGGGCCGGAGCCGCCGCTGTCGTCGTGCACGCCTCCGTCGACCCCACCCCCATCCCCGCTGGCGAGCGCGCCCCCCGCTGCGGTCGCACCGGCCCTGCAGCTCACCGCCTCGGTGGCGCGCAAGCAGGACATGCGCCTGCACCACGGGGCCATCTACCTGATGGTGGGCTGCAACGAGGCCTGCTCGCTCTACGCTCACGGCCACCTCAGCCTGCTCCATCACCACCAGCACCTCAGGCTCGCAAGCGCACGCGCGGCGCTGACGGCAGATCGCACGGTGCGGATCGCGCTGTGGCTCTCGCGCAGCGTGGGGGCCGCGCTGCGCCGGGCGGTGCGGGCGGGCCACGCGGTGGAAGCGTCGATCGACGTCGACGTCACAGCCGCGGGCCAGGCGCCCAAATCGTATCTGGTGCACGTCAAGCTCTCATATCGCTAGCGGCTGGGACGCCCGCTGGGCGGCGCGATGCATTGTCCTCGGTCGCTCGTGTGCTGAGCACACTTCGCTCCCTGCGTTCTCGCCTCGCTTGCCCAGCGAACGCCCCAGCAAGTTAGCGTTCACTCCATGGAAATCTCAGAAGCGAGCGAGCTCGCCCGCCAGGCGAGGCTGTGGGTGCAGAAGTGGCGATGGTATGAGCGCAACACGCTGCCGTGGAACCGTGCGCGCATCCACTGGGAGCTGATGCGCCGTGGGGCGTTCGCGCGGTGGCCGGTGCACGGCAACGTCCTGGAGGCGCTGCGCGAGGGACGCCTGGAGGTGGGGGAGGGGGTGCTGCTGGAGCCGAACGTGTGGATCACCGCTCCCGGCCGTGCGCGCGTGCGGATCGGGCAGGGGACGTTCCTGAACATGGGCGTGATGGTTGCCGCTCAGGAGCTGGTGGAGATCGGCGAGCACTGCATGTTGGCCAACGGCTGCTTCGTCTCCGACGCCTCCCACCGCTACGAGGACCCGGACCGCCCCGTGCCGTGGCAGGGATTCACCTCGAAGGGTCCCACGCGGATCGGCGCGAACTGCTGGCTCGGCGCGGGCGTGGTGGTGACGAGCGGCGTGAGCATCGGCGAGCGCTGCGTGATCGGCGCCAACAGCGTCGTGACGCGTGACGTCGAGCCATTCTCGGTCGCGGCCGGCGCGCCAGCGCGGGTGCTCGGGCCGGTGCAGCGGCAGTAACGCACCCGCCCGCTCGCCCGAGGCCCCGCGCGTGGCGGGTCCCAGATGGGGCTGCGCCCGCCCGCGGACGTGTGAGCTACTCTCACAGTCATGGCCATTCGATGGGCCTCACCTTTGCTCGCCGGCTTGGCGCTTGCGGTGGCGCCACCGGCCGCGCTCGCCTCCTCCGGGGACGTGGCCGCCACGCAGGCTCTCGCTCGCGCCACCAACACGCTCGTGCGCGCCGCTCACCCCGACATCGGCAGGGGGCTGGCTGCCGTCAAGAGCTACGCGGACCAGGTCGCCGCGCAGTGCCCCCACGTGGCCGCGCGCTCGCCGCAGGACCACGACTCCGAACAGCTCGACAACGAGGTCGCGGGGGCTATGACGACCGTCGGGTACCACACCGCCGCCGGCCCGATCGCGGCCTTCAACCACGCGGTTAAGGGTCTGCACTGGAGCAACGGCAGGCTCACGCGCGCGGTCAGGACCTTCGCGACCAAGCTCGAGGGGCTCTCCACACTGGCGACGCCTGACTTGTGCGGCGACATCGGGAGCTGGGTCTCCAGCGGCTACGCGACGCTTCCCGCGAGCACCGTCCAGTTCGACCAGCGTTACGCGGCGGTGGACGTCGAAGCCGAAGAATCGCCCCTGATCATCAGGCTTGCGACGCCCTATGCGACCCCTTCCGACTTCTCGGTGCTACGCCGCGTCGAACGGTTCGAAGCTCAGCTCGCCGAAGCCGAAGCTCACGGCGTCGAAGATTACACGCACCTCATGAACTCGATCGAACTTAACCAGTGAGCAGCGCGCGCAGCTCGGCCAGCTCGGCGGGGTCGATCTTGTAGACGTGCTCGGGGCCGGGGTAGCGCCGCGCGCGGACGTCCTCGGCGTAGGCTGCGACGCCCGCGTTCATCTCCTCCTGGAGGTTGGCGTAGCGCTTGACGAAGCGCGGGCCGAGGCCGTCGCGGATGCCGAGCAGGTCGTGGAAGACGAGCACCTGCCCGTCGGTGGCGGGGCCCGCGCCGATGCCGATCACGGGGATCTCCATCGCGCCCATCAGCTCCTCGGTGACCGCGGCGGGGATCGCCTCGAAGACGAGCGCGAAGCAGCCGGCCTCCTGCAGGGCCAGCGCCTCGGCGGCGATCTTCGCGGCGGCCTGCGCGCTACGCCCCTGCGCCTTCCACCCGCCCAGCGCGGTGGAGGTCTGGGGGGTGAGCCCGACGTGGCCCATCACGGGGATGCCGGCCCCCACGATCGCGCGCGCGCGGCTCAGCGACGCGGGGCCGCCGCCCTCCAGCTTGACCACGTCGCAGCCGGCCTCCTGGACCATCCGCACCGCGGTCGCGATCGCCTGCTCGTCGGAGACCTCGTAGGAGCCGAACGGCAGGTCGCCGATCAGCAGCGGCGTGCGCAGGCCGCGCCGCGCGGCGGCGGCGAGCACGAGCATGTCCTCGAGGCGCACGGGCGTGGTGGCGCTGTACCCCAGCACGGTGGTCGCGGCGGAGTCCCCGACGAGCACCAGATCGACCCCCGCCGCCTCGGCGGCGCGGGCGGAGGGGTAGTCGTAGGCGGTGACCATCACGATCGGGTCGCCGAGGCGCTTCTTCTCCGCCAGCAGCGGCAGAGTCATCGGCAGGCGGCCGGGGTCGTGGGGGATCTTGACGTTGGGCTGGCTTGACATAACGGGTTCCTCTCTGCGGTTGGCGCCCGGGGCCGCCGCGTCAGGCGCGCACCTCGAACGCGCCCTCCGAGGCAGGCTCATCGCTGAGTAGGGTCGCCACCGCGTCGTCGACGGTGATGATGCGGTTGGTGCGGGCCTCCACGTGGACCACGCGGGGCTCGTAGCGCTCCAGCTCGGAGCGGTCGTAGTGGGCGTAGGAGATGACGATCACGGTGTCGCCGCGGTGCACGAGGCGCGCGGCGGCGCCGTTGACCTTGATCGCCCCCGAGCCACGCTCGCCGGCGATCGTGTAGGTCTCGAAGCGGGCGCCGTTGTCGATGTCCACGACGTGCACCTGCTCGTGCTCGAGGATGTCCGCGGCCTCGAGCAGGTCGGGGTCGATCGTGATCGAGCCCACGTAGTGCAGGTCGCAGTCGGTCACGGTGGCGCGGTGGATCTTGGACTTGAGCATCACGCGCTGCATGGGGCGGCTGCCTTTCGTGGTGGTCGAAGCGGCTGCAAGGTGGGTTCGAGAATCGCGTTGTCGATCAGCCGCACCCCGCCGACGTGGGCGGCGAGCGCGAGCAGCGCAGGCCGGTCGAGCTCGGCGAGGGGCTCGAGCGTGTCGGGGTCCACGAGCGCCACGTAGTCGGGGCGCACCGCGGACGCGGCCAGCGCCGCGTGGGCGGTGTTGAGCAGCGCTTGCGG
>JBOGYA010000165.1:0-6568 GCA_050696515.1 Solirubrobacteraceae bacterium | reverse complement strand
GTACAGGCGGAGCCGGCGCCTCCACGGCCGGCGCGAGCGCCCTCGCGGGTTCGATCCGCCGGCGCCCGAGCACGGCCAGCACCCCGGCCAGCACCACGCTCGCACAGCCCAGCGCGAACGCCGCGCCCGCGCCGCGCGCGTCGATCAGCGAGCCCCCCAACGCCGAGCCGCCGGCCATGCCGGCGACGGTCGCGGCCCGGTGCCAGGTGAACGCCTCCGTGACCGTCCCCGCCGGCGCGAGCGCCCCGACGAGCGAGAATTGGCAGGAGATCATCGGCGCCAGCGCAAGGCCGGCGAGCACACTGAGCCCGAACACCGCCGCGAGCGAGTGCACGGCGATCAGCGGCGCGACCGCGAGCGCCATCACCATCAGGAGCACGGTGTAGCGCTGGCCGATCGGCAGCCGCCAGCGCCTGGCCGAGTAGATCAGGCCACCGGTCATGCTGCCCAGGCTGAACAGCGCCAGCAGCGGGCCGGAGGACCAGCGCGCGCCCTCCCCCACCGCCACCGCGGGCAGCCCGACCTCGACGGCTCCGATCACCGCGCCCGCGAGCACCACCGTGTAGAGCAGCACGCGCAGGTTGGGGCTGGCGCTCAACGCGCTCCCCCGCGTGCGCTCCCGTCGATCCGCCCGCCACCCGCGGGAGAGCGTGGAGGAGGCGAAGTACGCGGTCCCGCAGAGGGTGAGCGCGGCGCACAGCAGCACGGCCGCGGCGGGCGAGACGAGCCCCGCCGTCGTACCCACGAGCAGCGGGCCGAGCGTCCAGATCGTCTCCTGCGAGGTGGCGTCGAGCGCGTAGGCGGTCTCGAGCTCCTCGCCGTGCGCGACCTCCGACCACAGTGCACGCACACACCCCGCGATCGGCGGCAGCGCGGCGCCCGCCATTGCGGCCAGCGCGACGATCGCTACCACCGGCGGGCGGGCGGGGCCCCGGTCCCCGACGAGCACGAGCGCAACCAACAGCGCCGCCTGGCCGACAGCCGCAGGCAGCAGCACCGGCGCCTGCCCGTGACGATCGACAAGCGCCCCCAGCAGCGGGCCGATCAGGGCGCTCGCTACCGTGAACGCCCCGACCGTGAGGCCAGCCGCCAGGAAGGAGCCGGTGATCCCGTGGACGAAGAGCAGGATCGCCAGCGAGAACATGCCGACGGGCAGGCGCCCCACGACCGAGCCGAACAGCAGCCGGCCGACGCCTGGCGCGGAGAACAGGGCGCGGTAGCGAGCGATCACGTCGTGCTCACGTCGGGAGCGAACGGATGGACAGGCCGGCGGGTGGCGTCCAGCGCCGGGTACGGCGGCCTGCCAAGCTGTCGCAGACGGGCCGCGCAGCGATGCCGAGCGTGACCAGGGCTTTCAGGGGTCCAGCGGGACACCAGGCCCTCAGGGTCTATGCCACCGACTTGTCGCGCGTGGGGCTCGTCTGCTCCACGGTCCGCAGCTCGCCCAGCTGCGCGAGCTCCTCGAGCGCGGCGAGCAGCGTGTCGATCTCGGCGTCGGTGTTGGCCGCGGTGACCTGCACGCGAAAGCCGACCTCATCGCGGGGCACCAGCGGGTAGGCCGCGAGCGTGACGTACACCCCGCGGTCGAACAGCAGTTGCCCCACCTCCCCGATGCGCAGGTGGTCGCGCAGCGGGATCTCGACGATCGGCATGCCCGAGTGGTTGGGGGTCGCGACGCCCAGCCGCGCCAGGCACTCAAGCACGCGCTGGGTGTGCGCCCACATCCGCTCGCGCAGCTCCTCCCCACGGCGCTCGTTGACCTGCAAGCCGGCGAGCGTCGTCGCCAGCGAGGCGACCGGGGAGGGCCCCGAGTACAGGTAGGGCGGCGCGGCGACCTTCAACAGCTGCTTGCACTCGGCCGGGCAGGCGATGAACGCGAGCAGCGAGGAGTAGGCCTTCGAGAAGCCGCCCACCAGGACCAGGTCCTCGTAGCTCTCCTCGTAGTAGCGGACGATGCTGTTGCCCCGCATCCCGTACGGGCAGCGCTCGGCCGGGCCGCGCTCGCCGATCACGCCGAAGCCGTGGGCGTCGTCCACGTACAGCAGCGCACCGTGCTCGCGGGCGACCTGCGCGAAGGCGCGGATGTCGGGCGGGTTGCCGGTCATGGAGTTGACCCCGTCCATGCACACCAGCCGCGCGCCCCCGCCCGCCCCGCGCAGCAGCTCCTCGAGGTGCCCGGGGTCTTCGAAGCGGAAGCGCTTGACCGCCGCGCCGCGCGCGCGCGCCATCTGGCAGCCGTCGTAGATCGTCTTGTGCGCCCGCGAGTCGAGCAGGATCGTGCCCGACCCGGCGAGCACCGGGATCGTCGAGAGGTGGATGTGGGTGATCGTCGGCAGCACCAGCGAGTCCGGGCTGCCGAGCAGCGCGGTGAGGCGCTCCTCGATCTGCTCGTAGAGCACCGGGCTGCCCAACAGGCGCGACCAGCTCGGGTGCGTGCCCCAGGCATCCAGGTACGCGGGCACCGCCTCGATGATCTCGCGGTCGAGGTCGAACCCGAGGTAGTTGCAGGAGGCGAAGTCGGCCAACCACTGCGACCCGACGCGGATCATGCGCCCGTCGATCTCGTCGATCACGGCGTCCATCATCGGGTGCGACCGCGTCAGCGCGCTCAGGTCGCCGAGCGCCTCGGGTGGGCTCCCGATCTGGGTCCACCCGGGCTGCCGCCCATGCCCGTTGCGGCTGTTGGTGATCGGCCCGTTGTGCTCCGCGCCGATCCCCACGATCTGGTCCTTGATCTGGTCCTGCCCTTCCTCGCCGTCGATGTCCTGCCCGCCGTGCCCGTTCCCGAGCGCCGCTGCGCTCACCGCGGCGTCGATCGATGCGGCGATCTTGTCCTGCTCGCTTTTGGGGAGCGGCTGGGCGCGCAGCAGCGTCTCGAGCTCAAGCGCCGGCAGCGGCCGCGAGAGCGCGTACCCCTGGACGAGCTCGCACTCGTTGGCCACGAGCGAGCTCCACGTCACCTGGTCCTCGATCCCCTCGGCCACGACGCGGATGCCGATCGAGTGCGCGAGCTGGATCGTCGCCTGCACGATCGCCGCGTCGACCGGGTCGGTGGTCATCCGCCCCACGAACGAGCGGTCGATCTTGACCTCGCCGACCGGCAGCGACTTGAGGTGGGTGAGCGAGGAGAAGCCGGTGCCGAAGTCGTCGAGCGAGAGCCCGAGGCCGAGCTCGCCGAGCTGCGCGAGCACGTCGCCGACGCGAACGGGGTCGGCGAGCACCATGTTCTCGGTGACCTCCAGCACGAGCGCCTCCGGCGGCAGCCCGTGGGCCTGCAGCGTCACGGCGACCTCGGCGGGGAACTCCGTGTCCTGCAGATCGGCCACCGTGGTGTTGACGGCCACGTGCAGGTCGAAGCCGTCCTCGCGCCACACCTTGATCTGGCTCAGCGCGAGGTCGAGCATCCGGCGCGTCAGCGCCCGGCCGAGACCGGCCTGCTCGGCGACGGTGACGAACTCCGCGGGTGAGATCAGCCCCCGCACGGGATGCTGCCAGCGCACGAGCGCCTCGACGCCGACGATCCTGCGCGAGCCCGCGTCGGCCTTGGGCTGGAAGTGGGCTTCGATCTCGCCCGCTTCGAGCGCGTGGGAGAGTTCCCCGGCGAGCGTGAGGCGCTCGAGCGAGTGCTTGTCGCGCTCGCGCGCGTAGCAGGCGTACCCCGATTGAGCGGCCTTCGCCTCGTACATCGCGACGTCGGCGTGCTGCATCAGCTGTTCGTCGTTGTCGGCGTGATCGGGGAAGCGGGCGATCCCGATGCTCGCCGTCACGCGCAGGCCCACGCTCTTGATCGGGAAGGGCTGGGCGATCGTCTTGAGGATCTTCTCCGCGACCAGCTCCGCGCTCCCATCGTCGCTGGAGTCGGACAGCAGCACGCCGAACTCGTCGCCGCCGAGGCGGGCTGCCGTGTCGCTGCCGCGCAGCACCGTGCGCAGCCGCTCGCCGACCTGGCACAACAGCTGATCCCCGGCGTCGTGGCTGAGCGTGTCGTTGAGCTCCTTGAAGTGGTCGAGGTCAACGAGCAGCAGCGCGACGCTCGAGCCGGTCGCCCGGCTGGCGACGATCCCCTCGCGCACGCAGCGCAGGAAGTGGCGGCGGTTGGGCATCGAAGTGAGGTCGTCGGTGAGCGCCTGGCGGCGCGTTTCGGCGAGCGCGCGCACGTCGCGGAAGGTGAGCGCGGTGCGCGCGAACGCAAACACCATCGTCAGCATCGCGAGCGTCAGCGCGATCGGATCGAGACGGCTGAAGTGGTCGTAGACGAGCAGCCCGAGCGCGCTCACGGTGAACGCGGCGGGGATCGCGAGCACCGCGCCGCTCGGGACGGTGTCGGCCTCGATCGTCGCGCCCGGCTGCCCCGCCGCGAACGCCAGCAGCATCACGCCGATGTCGTAGGTCATGTTCGTCAGGGCGCTGGGCGCCGACGCTCCCCCCGCCACCTGCAGCGCGTACAGGCAGTCGGCCGCGGCCAGCGCGATGAAGCCGACGCCCAGCATCCCCCACAGCCGGTCCAGCCGCCAGCCGCGCAGTGCGAGCACCCCGACCACGAGCGCGGCGAGCAGCAGGTCGCAGAGCGGGTAGGCCATCTCGGTGATCACGGCCGCCGTGCCACCCGACACCGTCGCCAGCACCGGGCGCACCACGATCGCCGCTCCGACCGCCGCGATCCCCAGCCCGGCGATGATGCCGTCGAGCCACATCCGCGCCGGCACCCGCCGCTCGCGCACCCGCGCGAGGCCCACGATCCCGAGATAGCAGCAGGGGTAGAGCGTCAGCCACATCCCGTCGCAGATCGAGGGAATCGGGGGGTTGGGGAGGTGTTCGATCCACGCGGCCCACAGCACGTTGCCGAGGCCGTAGACGGAGATGCCGAACGCGAAGATCATCCACGACCGCCGTGCCTCCAGCGTGCGCACCGCGCGCCAGCACACGATCACCCCCACGAGGATGTAGACCGCCGAGGTCAGCCAGTCACGGATTGGCTGTTCGACGGCGCGCCCGCCGATCCCGAAGATGGCGTGAGCCCCGGTGGCCGCGACGATCGCGATCAGAAAGGCTGTGGCCGCCCTCAACGCCCGACGCTCGGGGGGCCGGAGCCCCGAAGAGAGCGGCAGCAGTGACGTGCCCATGGTCGAGATATCGGACGCCTCGGATATATCTTTACTGTTGTTATGTTCGGGTAGTCCTATGTATCCCACGCCCTCGGTCGGGGAGTGGCCCCGCAACCCCGCGCGCGTTGCGTTCTTCGGAATTGTCACGCATCACCGATCAGGTGAGCCGCTGGCGTCCGCGTGCTGTGCCCTCGTGGATTCCCGCCACCGGCCGATCGGGTGGACGGGCTTTTCGCCACAGTCGCGCCCCCTCGCGGAGCCTCACCAGCGGTGCTCGAAGCCCTCCAGCCGCTGGACGCGCCCCTCCTCGTCGAGCAGCACCACCCCCGGCCCGGCGGGCTGGCCGGCTGGCACCACCCGCCCGATCCACGAGACGCCCGGGGCGGCGGGGCCTGCGAGCTCCCCGAGCGCCCGCTCTGCCCGCTCGCGGTCCTCGGGGGCGAGGCAGAAGCACAGCTCGTAGTCTTCGCCGGCCCCGGCGGCCAAGCGCCACGGGGGCTGCCCCAGGCGCGCGGCGATCTCTGCGAGCCCCTCTTCCAGAGGGAGGGCGCTGAGATCGATCTCCAAGACCGCTCCGCTCGCGCGCCCCACGTGGCCGGCGTCGGTGGCGAGACCGTCGGAGAGGTCGATCATCGCGTGCGCTCCCGCCCTCGCCAACGCCCTGCCCTCGGCGAGGCGGGGCGTCGGCCTGTGCACTCGCGCGAGCAGCGCCGCCTCGATGCCGGGGTCAAGCCCCGCGACGCCCGTCTGCCCACCTGTTCGCTCCTCTGCTCGATCGCCGGCGCCCGTCCCCGTCGCCCCGCTCCCAGGCGGCAGGCGCCCCTCCAGCACCGCCAGAGCCGCGCCCGCGCCGCCGAGGCGCCCGGTGACACCGACGACGTCCCCCACCCGCGCCCCGTCGCGGCCGACGAGCCGATCCTCGGCCGTGGCCCATCCGACGACCGTCACCGTCACGCTCAGCGCGGGCGCCGCGACGACGTCTCCGCCGAGTATCGCGACACCCGTGGAGTCCGCGAGCTCGCGAGCGCCACGCACCAACGCAAGCGCCTCACGCTCGCTCACTCCCGCCGGCAGTCCCAGCGCCAGGTACGCCTCGCCAGGCTCGGCGCCCATCGCAGCGAGGTCGGAGAGCGCGCCCGCGAGCGCCCGCCAACCCACCTGGGCAGGCGTCGCCCATCCATATTCTGATTGAAGTCGATCCCACCCGGGAGGGCGGGTCCAAATCGCCGGCTTCCAGCCGGCTGCGCCACCCTCTTGGAGGCGGAAGTGGACCCCCTCGACCATCGCGTCCACCGAGACCACGCACACCGCTCGGGCGCGCACGACGGCGGCGTCGTCGCCCACTCCGCGCAGGACACGGCCACCGGCCGGAGTACAGGAGCCGAGCTCGGCTGTGATCGCCTCGATCAGCGCAAGCTCGCGGCCCGCGTGGGGAGTGGCTGCGGACGGCTTAGGGCCTATCC
>JBOGYA010000164.1:0-6578 GCA_050696515.1 Solirubrobacteraceae bacterium | reverse complement strand
GTGTGGTCGTGGCCGACGACGAACTCGGTGGAGCCGCCGCCGACGTCGACCACGACGGTGGGCTCGGGCGAGCGCTCGCGGTCGCTCATGGCGCCAAGAAAGGTGAGCCCGGCCTCCTCGTCGCCGGACAGGGTGCGGGCGTCGAGGCGATAGTCGCGGCGGACGCGCTCGGTGAAGGCGGCGCCGTCGGAGGCGTCGCGCACGGCGGAGGTGAGCACCGCGAGGTTGGCCTCGCAGTGGTGGCGGTCGATCAGCGCGCGGTAGTCGGCGAGCACCGCGCAGGTGCGCTCGATGGCCTCGGGAGAGAGCCCTCCATTGGCATCGACGCCGGCGCCGAGCCGGGTGACGCGAGAGTGACGTAGGAGGTCGGTGACCGACCCATCGGGCTCGACGTCAGCGATGAGCAGGCGGGTGGAGTTGGTGCCGATGTCGACCACGGCGGCGCGCATGGGCGGGGATGGTACGGGAAGGGCCGGAGGAGCTCCGAGCGCGAGGGACGGGCCGCGCAGCGGGGTAGGGCGGAGGGAAGGAGGAGAGGACCGTGGCCGCAGAGCGGCCGGTCCGGGGGGCGTCGGTGGCGGGTGGGGCTGCGGGAGGGCGTGGCGCACGGTGGGCGTGTGGGGCGGCCGGGGTCCCTCTGCCGGCGTCGGCTAGGGAGATCCTTTGCTAGACTGCAGAGTCCGCCGCGGGGTGGAGCAGTCTGGTAGCTCGTCGGGCTCATAACCCGAAGGTCGCAGGTTCGAATCCTGCCCCCGCTATGACAGTTGTCTGAATCTCTTTGGGTCTGATGAGTGGCTGGTCGGCAGTGGTCCAGACCCTCGGAGCTATGGCTGGGTGTCGACTGACTGGCCGGCGATCAGAGCGAACCGACTGTCGATTGCAAGGCCATGAGGCGGGACGTCCGCATCGGTGACTGGCGTCGCGCTCAAGATCTCAAGAACAGCTGCCTCCAGGAAGGCAGCCACTCCACATCCATCGACGCGCCGCTCTCGACGAATAAGTTTGCGATGTGCGACTATTGGCGTTATGTGGGGCGAGGTAGTCGCTGTCAGCAATCTTCGTCGCAACGCCATCGCCCAACAGCGTGAGAGACTCGGATTGACGAAGGCCGAGACGGCCCGCCGGATGTTCGCTTATCTTTCTGCTCAGGGTGCAGGTGCGCGCAACGGAATCGCACTGACCAGCACCGGGTTTGGATGGGCGACTGAGAACGCGTGCCGGCGGGCTATAGACGATCTTGAGGGTGGCAGGCGGTACATCAAGGAGGCGCAGTACGTGGACGCGCTCCTTGCCGTGCTTGGCCTCGAACGTCAGGACGTCGGACTTGAGGACTGAATGACTGGTTGAACATGATATGAAGTGCTCGACGCGGTTTTAGAGCCATCCGGAACGGAGTGTTCCAATCACGTCCAGTTGCAAGCAGCGAACCGCCGTTTGGGCGGTCGAGGCACGAGAGGGACGTCTTCGAGATTTCGTCTGGGACCTGAGACGAGGGATCAAGGACTGGCTTTACGTTGTACGCCCCGCGCAAAGGCGGCCGCTGCGCGCATTGCATTTTCGCTGCTTCAGACAGTGAGGCCCTTGAGCGGATCGAAGATCTTGACGCATGGCTTGCAGATAATGCTCCCCATATTGCTCGCATCGGTTGAGAGCGTTCCACGCCGACGACATCTGTCGGCGCGATCGATCAGAGGCCGCGGTCGCTGATGCTCAAGCGGCAGGTCGAGATTGGGGGCGAGTATGCCTGGCAGGAGCAGTATTCGTTCAGTCCTAACGAGTATCGCAAGGTCACGCTTCTGAAGTTTCTGGACAAGCCCGGCGGCAGGCATGCGCTCGTACGTGACGAGGACGGCGAGTTCGAGACCCACTTGGGGCGTCTGATCAAGCCGTGGTCGGCGCTTGGGCCGAAGGGCAAGGAGTCGGAGTTCCGCACCCGCGCTGAGAAGTACGAGCACGAGCGGCGTCTAGCCCAGGAACGCGACCCGGTTGGCTTCGAAATCGAGGAACGCTGGCAGGCATTTTCGCCCTTCGAGCCGGGCAAGGGCGGCGTCCCGCGCGTTCCCGAGTGGCTTCCTCGATTGTTCAACGACATGGCGAGCGGCATTCTCAAGCTAGAGATGGGCCGCGGGGTCGTGGAAGATGAGCAGATGGCTTGCTACCGAATGCTCCAGAACATGGCGGAGGTCTGCGAGAGCATCCGCAATGTAGCGCGCGAGATGCTTCCGGCGTGGGAGGCTGAGGACAACGAGGCACAGTACCCGGGCGGGATGTCGGAGAAGGTTCGACGCCGACTCGATGACGGGGACCTGCCGTTCGCAAGCAGCGAGATCATGCCCGTCTACGCCAACTACGGGATGTCCCGCAGCCGGGCCACGACGCAGTACTACACCGGCAGCATCGCCGCGGCGGACTTCATGGAGCGCGTCGCCGACGATTATGAGGAGCTCGACCGCTACGCGTCGCTTGCGGTCCGGTGGGGTTGGGGCTTCTACCTGCGCTGGCGCACCGCGCACGAAGCCGAGATGCGGCGGGCGGTGCCCCGGACAGAGCGCCGCCCCGGTCGCCGGCGTTGATCTGTGTCGCCGGACCATAGCTTGATGTCCTTCGATGGCATTGCGGATTTATGCGGCGCTGCTGTACGTGATCGTCTCGCGCATCTGCACGCCGAGCGCGTCCGCGATGCTCTGTAGCCGGTCGAGGTTGACGCCGCTGTAGTCGTTGGCCTCCCAGCGCTGGACCTGCTGCTCGGCGACGCCGATTCGCTCAGCGAGCTGGCGCTGGGTAAGCCTGGCGGCTATACGGGCTTCGATCAGGGCGGTCGGTAGCTCGTGCAGCGAGGTGATCTCGCGGCTGGTGATGTGTCCGTCACGTAGCTGCTCGTAATGGTCGATCTGTCGGCGCAGTGTTTCGATTTCGCTAGCGATCGCGTCGTGCACTACCTGCCTCATGCCGGGATCTTCGCGGGGGCCGAGCTCCCGTGTCTCGTTGGCCACCAGCTCCTTTTCGAAACGGGCGATCCAGCTCTTGGTGATCCGGTATTCGCGCTGGTTGGTGATCACGGGAGTCCTGCCAGGTCGATGGAGCTGCCGTCGAGGTAAGCGGCAGCGCACCCTGCAGCCTTCAGCGAGCGCAGTGCGTCGAGGAGTCCGTCGAGCAGATCTCGGCGGTGGGTGCTGGTTGCGTAGCGGGTCACGATCTCGGTCCAAGTCGCATGGTGGGATGCCAGGCGGGAGGTTCCCGCGCTCATCGAACTCCGGTATCATAACACAATGATATCATTGGGTTGGGACGTATCGCCCATCGACCGCCCACGGCGTGAGGTCCTCAAGCTGTTCGCGATGCTCGGGGCCTTCGATCCCGTGATGCTCCAGCAGCGTGGTGAGATAACCAATGCTGTGTGTGCTGGAACTCGACTTCGTTGAAGGCGAGAACAGCCTTCATGCGCTTCTCGATGGCTTGCTGAACGTGGAAACCCAAGGCGTCGTCGGGTACATCGGGAGCGTCGAGCACCTTCTCGAGGATCGCCTCGTCGCCCGTGGCCTTGCGCTCAAGGAGCGATGCCAACTCGCGGGCGTCAGGATTCGGCAACGACGTGTCCCTCGCGCAGCGCCTCGTGGAGCATCGTGCCCCTGACCGCGCCCCACCGCTGGGCGTACTGTTCGCTGACGCAGATGCAGCGGATTGTGACGGATAGGCTCGACCTCGGGTCGCTTCTCGGCCGCGACAGCGGTGGGCTGCCGATGCTACCTGCGCGCGACCATGAAAGACCAGCAGATGATCGGAGGTAGTGAAAGATGCCACCCCGCGGTGTGAAGAAAGGCAGCAAGCGCGAGCGCCAGTACGAGCACATCAAGGACAGCGAGCGTGAACAGGGCGCCTCGCTCAAACGTGCCGAGGAGATCGCGGCACGCACCGTCAACAAGGAGCGCGCCCGCAGCCGCGAATCCAAAACCAGCTCCCGCACGTCCACCAGCGACATCTCCTCCGGGCGGCGCGGCGGCCTTCGCTCAGGCAAACCAGGGCCACGCGGACGCACCCGCGAACAGCTCTACCAAGAGGCCCGCAGCCTCGGCGTCAAAGGCCGCTCACACATGAACAAGGCACAGCTCCAAAGAGCCGTCGAGAACAAGAAGCGCTGACCCGAGGTCGTTTTCGATCCCGCCGGGGCGGGTAAGCCAGGCACATGAGCACCGGCAGCTCCGTCTCCCAGGTCGAGCGCGGGCTTGATCGGCGTGTTCAGACGGGTGGCGCCGTCGATGTACCACCCACGGGCCTGCGGGGGAGTGTCCACCCGCACAGGCGGGAATAGGATCGGGATCGCGGCGGAGTGGTCGCGAGCACGATCAGCTCAACGCAGGCGATACCCCCCATTCGTCGGTCGTACCGGCGTTCGCCGCACACGGTCCCTCGGCACGGATCGCACAGGCGCTCACACGGTCCTGAGCGCCTCGGTGGGTGAGAGGCGCGCGGCGCGCAGCGCCGGGACGAGACCGGCGACCGCGCCGATCGAGAGCGCCGCACCGAACCCGCCGGCCCACGCGAGGGTGGGGATCACGATCGTCCAGCCCTTGGTGGAGGCGTAGATGGCGGTCGCGAGCACGCCGGCGGCGATGCCGACGGCGCCACCGCCGAGCGCGAGCAGGATCGCTTCGGAGAGGAACTGGGTGCGGATCTGCCCGCGGGTGGCGCCGAGCGCGCGGCGCAGCCCGATCTCCGAACGGCGTTCGAGCACGGAGATGACCATGATGTTGGCGACCCCGACAGCGCCGACCAGCAGCGCGACTGCGCCGAGCCCGAGGAACAGGCCGTTCAGCGCGCTCTGGGCGTCGGCGCGGGCGGTGAGCGTGGCGGAGGGCTGGCTGACGTCGACTTCGTTGGGGGCTTCGGGGTCCGCGGTCGCGGCGAGCACCGACTGTACGGCGGCGACCTGGGAGTCCGCGGCGCGCAGGTACACCGTGTTGGGGTGCCCGTCGAAGTGGAGGTAGCGTTCGGCGGCCTTGAAGCCGACGAGCACGGCGCTTTCGATTCCGGGCGTGAGCGTCGCTTCGCCGAGGATCCCGACGAGGTAGAACCATTGGTTGGCGACCCAGATCCGCTCGCCGGGGTAGACGTGGTCGATGCCCATGCGGTGCGCGGCCGCGGAGCCCAGCACCGCCACCGGCTCGGTCGCGGTGGCGGCGTTCAGGTAGCGGCCCTGCACGACGTGGACGCCCAGGGTGTGGAGCAGTCCGAGGCTGGCCGCCTCGACTTCCAGGGCGTTGGTGTCGACTTCCGGGATCAGCGGGGTGCGGTACACCTTCCCTTCGACCTTGCCGGTCTCCGCGACGCTTTCGACGGGGTCGATGCGGGCGATCATCGCCGGCGCCACCAGCGGCAGCTCCGCGGTCTTGCCGGCGAAGCTCTGGCCGTTGGTGACCGTCAGCAGGTTCGTCCCGAGGCGGTCGATCTCTTCGAGCAGCCCGGCCTGGCTGGAGGCCGAGAGGCCGAGCACCGCGACGATCGCGGCGACCCCGATCGCGATCCCCAGCGCTGAGAGCCCCGCGCGCAGGCGCCGCGTGCGCAGCCCCACGCTCGCCACACGCGCGAGGTCAGAGGCCCGCAGCCGCCGCGGGGTGAGGTCCGCGGCACCGGCATGATCGGACGCCCGCCCGGCGACGGCGCTCACCGCGCCCTCACTGGGACTGGCCGGGAGCTTCGTTGACGAGCGCGAACGCCGCCGGGCGGGCGGGCTTGGCGCTAGCCTTGACGACGTAGCCGCCCCGCACGCGGTTGGCGGTGAAGGAGGGCGCCACGGCGATCCCGCAGGCGTTGGTCTTGACCCGCACAGCACGGAGGTGGGCTACGCGGGAGCGGTGGCGGTGGGAGCCGCGGAAGCGGATGGCAAAGCGCCCGCTGGCGCCGGCGGCGGGGGCGGAGAAGGTGACCGGCGCGCCCGGGACCGGGTTCCCCATGGCGTCGGTGACCGTGACGGCGAGCGGGATCGGGAAGGGGGCCCCCGCGGGAGTGGTCTGCGTCGAGCCGACCCCCGTGGTGAGCTTGACAGGCTCCCCTGGCGACAGCGATGCGCGCCTGTCAAGTGCCGAGCACCACACGCCCGCGGCGGCGTTGGTCAGGACGAACGAGACCGAGCCGTACTGTGAGGTGGCGGTGAGGGTGTAGCTGCCCTGGGTGCCGTCGGCGGTGAACGGCGGCGCGGCGACCGCGCCCGAGGCGTCGGCACCGACGGTGACCGTGTACGACCCGCTGGCGGCGAACACCCCGCTGGGGCCGGTGGCGGGGGCGCTGAAGGTGACCGGGACGCCCGCGGCGGCGCTCGTTACGGGGCAGCCGTCGCTGTTGGAGAGCGCGACCTGCAGCCCGGCCGCGAAAGCCGTTTCGAGCGTGGCGGTCTGGGGTGTGCCGGCCACGAGCGTCATCTGGTTCGGCGGGTTGGACGACGGACAACTCGGTGCCCCCGTGCCGGCGGGCGACGTTCCGGTTTCGGCGGGCGACGTTCCGGTGCCGCCGGGCGGGCCGCCGGCCTCCCCGGAGGCAAGGGCCGGAGCGCCGGCGATCGCGCCCGCCCAGGCGCCCAGGCC
>JBOGYA010000163.1:0-6658 GCA_050696515.1 Solirubrobacteraceae bacterium | reverse complement strand
GCACGTTGTTGATCTGGTTGGGGTAGTCCGAGCGGCCGGTCGCCATGATCCGCACGTACGGCGCGGCCTCCTCGGGGACCACCTCCGGGTTGGGGTTGGCCATCGCGAACACCATCGCGTCGTCGTTCATGCGCGCAAGTGCGCTCGCCGGCAGCGCGTGCGCGCCGGAGACCCCGATCAGGAGGTCCGCGCCCTCGATCACGTCCGCGGGGGCGCCCGCGCGGCACTCCGGGTTGGTGACCTCTGCGAACCATCGCTTCACCGGGTTCATCGAGCCGTCGAGGTAGTCCTCGCGGCGCACGTGCAGCGCGCCTTTGGAGTCCGCGCCGACGATGTCGCGCACGCCCGCCTCGCGCATGATCTTCGTCACGGCGATCCCCGCCGCCCCCAGGCCGATGACGAGCACGCGCAGGTCCTCCAGGCGCCGGGCGGTGAGCTTCACGGCGTTCAGGAGCGCCGCCATCACCACCACCGCGGTGCCGTGCTGGTCGTCGTGGAAGACGGGGATCTGGAGCTCCTCCTTCAGGCGCTCCTCGATCTCGAAGCAGCGCGGCGCGGAGATGTCCTCCAGGTTGATCCCCCCGAACCCCGGGGCGATCAGCTTCACGGCACGCACGATCTCGTCGGGGTCCTTGGTGTCGAGGCAGATCGGGAAGGCGTCCACGCCCGCGAACTCCTTGAACAGGCACGCCTTGCCCTCCATCACCGGCATCGCCGCCGCCGGGCCGATGTCGCCGAGGCCCAGCACCGCGGTGCCGTCGGAGACCACCGCCACGGTGTTGCGCTTGATCGTGTACTGGGCCGCCTTGTCGGGGTCGTCGCGGATCGCGATGCACACCCGCGCCACGCCGGGCGTGTACACCATCGAGAGGTCGTCGCGCGTCTTCAGCGGGTGCTTGTTGTGCTGCTCGATCTTGCCGCCCACGTGCAGCAGGAAGGTACGGTCGGTCGTGTCCACCACTTCAACGCCTCTAAGCGCCTCGACCGCCCGCAGGATCCGGCCCCAGTGTTCGCGGTTGGAGGCGTCCACGACGATGTCCCGGATGGAGGCGCCCGCGTCGGCCTCCACGAGATCGACCGCGCCGACAGCCCCTCCGGCCTCGCCGATCGCGCTCGTCACCTGCCCGACCACGCCCGGGGTGTCGTCGAGCCGGACGCGGATCGTCAGACGGTACTGTGCGCTTGGGGTAAGGCTCACGGGCAAGGGCTCCTGGATCGGGGACGCCGCCATGTTATTTGCTTGGGAGCCCGGGCCTCCTGCTCTGATGGGAGATCGGGGGAGGTGGGATACGTCTAAAATCGCGCCTATACTACTTTACAAAATGAAGTAGTATAGGGTCCGAAAAGTAAACATCCGCCACCGGCCTCCCGATCTCATCGTCCCATGGGTACCCGCCCCAAGGCGGCATGGACAACTAAAGTGCTCCGTCGTGGCAGCCCGCACGACACTCCCCCCGGCGGCGGGCGGGGAGCAGACATCGAGTTCTGCTGGGACGGCGGAGCGCCGCCTCTTCCTGATCGACGGCCCCTCCCTCGTGTACCGCGCGTTCTTCGCGCTGCCCGAGTCGATCGCCACCTCTACCGGGGTGCCCACCAACGCGATCTTCGGGTTCGCCTCGATGCTCGTCAAGATCATCACCGAGCACGGCGTGTGCCCCACCGTGGTGGCGTGGGACGCCGGCACCTCCGGGCGCACCGAGCTGTTCCCCGAATACAAGGCCCAACGCCGCTCGCGCCCGGACCTGCTCAAACAGCAGTGGCCCGCGATGGAGCCGCTCGTGGAGGCGTTCGGCTATCGCAACGTGAAGATCGAAGGCTACGAGGCCGACGACGTGATCGCCTCGCTCGCCGCGCGCGCCACCGCCGCCGACCCGCCGGTGCCGGTGATGATCGTCACCGGCGACCGCGACGTCTTCCAGCTGATCGACGAGCGGGGGCTCGTGGAAGTGATGGCCACCGCGCGCGGGATCACCGACACCAAGGTCTACGACCACCAGGCCGTACTCGACCGCTACGGGATCCCACCCGCGTTGATCCCCGACTTCTACGGCTTGAAGGGCGACACCTCCGACAACATCCCCGGGGTGCCGGGGATCGGCGACAAGACCGCCTCGGATCTGATCCAGCGCTACGGCACGCTGGAGGAGGTGCTCGCCCACATCGCCGACATCAGCGGCGCCAAGCGCAAACAGAACCTCAAAGAGCACGCCGAGGACGCCCGCATCTCCAAGCGCCTGGCCACCGTCGAGCGCGATGTCCCGCTCGACTTCGACCCCGCCGCCGAGGCCGCGCGCGAGCCCGACCGCTCGCGCCTGCGGGAGGTCTTCCGCGAGTACGAGCTGCGCGACCCTCTGCGCCGCCTCGAGGAGGCGCTCGTCGAGGACGAGCTCGCGCCCGCGCCGGACGCGGGCGAGGTCAGGGTCTCGGGGCGCGTGCGCGCGGGGGTGGTCGCCGACATCCCCCGTCTTGGCGAGGGCGAGCTGTGCGTGGCGGTGCGTGAGACCGAGGCGCCCGAGGGCGCCCTGTTCGCGCAGGACGGCGGCTGGCGCTTTGCGGTCGGCCCAGCGCCGGACGCGGGCGCCCCAACCGACGCCGCCCCCCGCGGCGGGCGTGGAGGAACGGGTGGCGGGCCGCAGGACCCCGAGGTGCTCGCCGGTGGGCCGCAGACCCCCGAGGTGCTCGTCGGCGACTGCGAGGGACCCGAGGAGGTGGCCGCCGCGTGCGGGGAGCGGCCGGTGGTGGTCCACGACGCGAAGGCGCTCGGGCTCGTGCCGCCGGGTCTCGTCCACGACACGCTGCTCGGCGCCTACCTGCTGGAGCCCGCGCGGCGCGGGTACCCCTTCGCCGAGCTGTGCGAAGAGCGCGGCCTGGTGTGCGACGTCGAGGATCCCCTGGCCCGCGACGCGCTGCTGCTCGGCGCCCTGTCGGCGTGGCAGCGCGAGCAGATCGCAGAGCGCGGCCTGGAGGGGTTGATGCGCGACATCGAGCTGCCCCTGGTGGGGGTGCTGCGCGCGATGGAGCGCGCCGGGGTGCGCCTGAACGTGCCCCGCCTGCAGGAGGTCGCGGGGCGCGTGCGCGGGGAGATCGCTGCGCTCGAACGGGAGATCTTCGCGCTCGCCGACACGGAGTTCCTGATCGCCTCCCCCCAGCAGCTCGGGGAGGTGCTGTTCGAGAAGCTCGGCCTCTCGCGCAAGCGCCGCGGCAAGATCGGCTACTCCACCGACGCCCGCGTACTGCAGGCGATCCGCTCAGAGCATGAGATCGTGCCCAAGATCGAGCGCTGGCGGGAGCTGTCCACGCTGATCAAGACCTACTTCGACGTGCTCCCCGGCCAGGCCGACGAGCGCTCGCGGATCCACACGACCTTCCTGCAGGCCGTCGCCCAGACGGGGCGCCTGTCGAGCACCAACCCCAACATGCAGAACGTCCCGATCCGCACCGCCCTCGGCCGCGAGATCCGCGGCTGCTTCGAGGCCGAGGAGGGCCGCGTGCTGATCTCCGCGGACTACTCCCAGATCGAGCTGCGGGTGCTCGCCCACGCCGCCGGGGAGCCCGTGCTGGAGGAGATCTTCGCGCGCGGCGAAGACGTCCACACAGCGACCGCCTCGCAGGTTTTCCAGGTCGCCCCCGAGCGGATCGACCCCGGGATGCGCTCCAAGTCGAAGATGATCAACTACGGGATCGTGTACGGGCTCTCCGACTACGGTCTCGCCGACCGCCTCAACATCCCCCGCGAGGAGGCCAAGGAGTTCATCGACGCCTACCTCGCCCGCTTCCCGCGTGTCGCCCAGTTCATGCAGGACACGATCGAGCGCGCCAAGGAGGAGGGGCACGTCACCACCCTGTGGGGCCGCCGCCGCCAGATCCCCGAGCTGCGCGCGCGCAACTACCAGGTGCGCTCGCTCGGGGAGCGCCTCGCCGTCAACACTGTCGTGCAGGGCACCGCCGCCGACATCATCAAGCTCGCGATGGTCCGCTGTCACGACGTGCTCGAGGTCGCGGGCCTCGACACTCGCCTGATCCTCACGATCCACGACGAGCTGCTCTTCGAAGCGGCCCCCGAGGAGGTCCCCGTCGCGCGCGAGCTGATCGCGCGCGAGATGGTCGGCGTGTGGGAGCTGCAGCCCCCGATGGCCGTCGAGATCGGCGTCGGGCGCAACTGGCTGGAGGCGAAGTGAGCCGCCTGCTGGCCGTGTTGCTCGCGGGCGGGGCCGGGATGCTGGTGGGAATGCAGGCGCCGGTCAACGCGCGCCTGGGCAAGGGGGTGGGCAGCCTGCAGGCGGCGACCCTCTCGTTCGTGGTGGGTACCGCCGCGCTCGTCGTGGCCGCCTCCCTCGCCAGCGGTGGTCTCGGCAGCTTCCGCAACACGGGAGGCATACCGTGGTGGGCGTTCATCGGCGGCCTGCTCGGAGCGACCTACGTGACCGTCGCGATTCTCACCGTGCGCACGCTCGGGGCGACCGGCCTCACCGCGGCGGTGATCACAGGCCAGCTGGCGATCTCAGTGGCGATCGACCGCCTCGGCCTGCTCGGGATCGCCCGCCAGCCCTTGACCCTGCACCGCATTCTCGGCCTCGTGCTGCTCGTCGCCGGGGTCGCGCTGGTAGTGCGGCGGTAGGCGTCAGCCGGCGACTTCCGCATACGCCTCGCCCAACAGCCGCATGCCGTGCTCGATCGCGGGCTCGGAGAGGTTGCCGAAGCCGAGCAGCACCCCCGGGGGGGCAGTGGGGATGAAGCGGTGCAGCGCAAGGCCCTCCACCCCGACGCCGCGGGCGGCGGCCGCGGCGAGCAGCGCGGACTCATCGATGCCGTCGGGCAGCTCCACCAGCTCGAAGAGGCCGGCCGCGGGGTGGGTGGGCTCGTAGATGCGCCCCTGCGGCAGGTGGCGGTCGAGCGCCTCGAGCAGACTCTCGCGGCGGCGCTGGTAGCGCGCGCGCATCCGGCGCAGGTGGCGGTCGAGCTCGCCGCGCACGATGAAGTCGCGCAGCGCGAGCTGCCCGACCACCTCCGAGCCGCCGTCCTCGATCATCTTCGCTGTGGATAGCTGCCACGCAAGCCACGAGGGCATGAGCATCCAGCCGAGGCGCATCCCCGGAGCCAGGCGCTTGGAGGCGGAGCCGATGTAGAGAACCCGTTCGGGCGCAAGCCCCTGCAGCGCCCCGACCGCCACGCGGTCGTAGCGGTACTCGGCGTCGAAGTCGTCCTCCACGATCAGCCGCTCCTCGCGCTCGGCCCACTCGACCAGGGCGGCGCGGCGCGCGGGGCTGAGCACTGCCCCGGTGGGGAACTGGTGCGCGGGCGTCACCACGACCACTGCGGCGTCGCTGCGAACGAGCTCGTCTACCCGCAGCCCCTCGGCGTCGACGGGGATCGGCACCACATCGAGGCCCGCCTGCGCGGCGATCAGCCGGTGCGCGTGCCAGCCGGGGTCCTCCAGCGCCACGGCGTCCACGCCGTGGCCGCGCAGCGCACCGCACGCGAGCGAGAAGCCCTGCATGAAGCCGGTGCAGATCGCCATGTGCTCGGGGTCGGCCGCGGTGCCGCGGACGCGGCCGAGGTAGTCGGCGAGCGCTTCGCGCAGCCCGGGGTGCCCGCGCGGGTCGCCGTAGCCCAGCGCGTCGAGCGGGGACTCGCGCAGGGCCGCGCGCAGCGAGCGCAGCCAGTGCTCGCGGGGGAAGCCCGCGAGGTCGGGCAGGCCGGGGTGGAAGTGGTAGGGGAAGCTCGGCAGCAGCGAGCGCGCGGGCGCGCGCGGGGTGGAGGCCCGCACCGCGGCGCTAACCCGTACGGGCGCGCCCTGCCGCGTGGTCAGGTAGCCCTCCGCCGCGAGTTGGCTGTACGCCTCGGTGACCACGCCGCGGGAGACGCCCAGCTCGGCCGCCAGACCGCGCGTCGAGGGCAGCGCCGCGCCGGGCGGCATGCGCCCCGCGCGAATCGCCTCGCGGATGCCGCCGATGAGCTGCTCGCCCAGCGACAGCTCGCCCCCGCGGTCGAGCTCGACCAGCAGCTCAGGGCCGTCATGGCCTCTGGGTTGGGGGCCGTCGTCGCCCCTGGGTTGGCGGTCGTCATGGCCGCTGGGTTGCGTGCGTCGGCCCTGCCCGTCCCAGATACGCCCGGGCCCGCCCCCGAGCCACTCGTGCCAATCCTGGTCGCTGACGGGTCGTGGGTTGAGATGTCTCTTTACGGCTGCCATATATCACCAACTGGTCTTGTGTGGCGGGACACAACTGGAACTTTACAGTAGGCCAGTCTCTATATAGCGTGAACTTAAACAAAACTCTCGACCCGGAGGACACCATGAGCCAGATAACCGTCGTGGGAGGCGGGCTTGCGGGGCTGACCGCCGCGATCGCGTGCGCCGAAGGTGGCGCGCAGGTGCGCCTGCTGGAGGCCCACGAGGCGCTCGGCGGGCGGGCGCGTAGCGCCGACGGTCCGTACAAAGCGAACCTTGGACCCCACGCCCTTTACAGCGACGGCCCGCTGTGGCAGTGGCTCTCAGAGCGCAACCTGCTTCCAGCCCACGTCAGGCCCCCGCTCGGCGGCGCGCGGTTTCGCTGTCAGGGGATCGTGCAGCGCACCCCCCCGCTGAGCACGATCCCGGCGATCCTGCGCCTGCGCGGCCGCAGGGCGCCGGTCGAGCTCGACTTTCGCAGCTGGGCCA
>JBOGYA010000162.1:0-6661 GCA_050696515.1 Solirubrobacteraceae bacterium | reverse complement strand
GTATCCTGGTAGGGCGATGGCTACACGCAAGGTAAATCTGATGCTCGATGAAGAGCTGATCCGCCGGGCGCGCCGGCAGGACAACGGCGAGGCCGACAAGAGCGACGTGGAGGTCGTCGAGGATGCGCTTGCCGTCTTCCTCGGCCTGCGCGCGCTTGATGACGCACGAGCGCAGGGCACCTTGGAGGCCGACGAGGCCGACCGTCTCGCGGTGCAGGAAGTTCGGGCGGTGCGACGGGCGCGCCGCCAGGCTGCGTGATCCGCGCGGTCGTAGATCCGAGCGTCTTCGTCTCGGCGTTTATCGGCAACCCGGACGCCGGGCCTGGCCGGCTCGTTGATGCCTGGCGCGACCGTCGATTCGTGCTCGTTGTCTCGCCGCTGCTGCTGGCCGAGCTTGGCGAGGTGCTGTCGCGGCCCAAGTTCGCCCGGTGGGCAGGCGATGGAAGGGCCGAGGCATACGTGGCCGGGTTCAGTGCTCGCAGCGAGCACCAACCGGACCCGTCTCAGCCACCACCCCAGGCGGTGCGCGATCCGAAGGATGACTATCTCGTGGCGCTGATACGCGCTACGCACGCTGATGTTCTGGTGTCGCTCGACCACGATCTGCTCGACGCCCAGCGCGACGGCATCACAGTCACCGACCCCGCCGTTTTCGTTGGTTCATTGGAGGACGCTGACGACAAATGACACGGCTGGCATCGCTAGGTCAAGCCCCGCGCTTCCGGCTACCGCTGAATAAAGAGCTCCAACGGAAATGCACCTGCTTGGAGTCTATTCGAACCAAGATTTGCAGGAGGCGCTTGGCCACCTGGCCGAGAAACTGGCCGCTGTGCGGGCCAGTGGCGGGCCACGACGTCGGCCAGTGAGCTGCCGGCGGCGGGCTCGCCAGCCGGGTTGGGTGCTCAAGGCCATCGTCCAGGTGCTGGCCGATCGAAGGGAGCCGATGCAGGTCAAGGACATCCATGCGGCCGTGGAGGCGCTGGTGGGCGAGCCGGTGCCGCCGCCCTCGGTCAAGGGTGCGCTCGCCAAGAACGTCGCGGGCTCCTCAGCGCGATTTGTCCGAGTGGCACGGGGACGCTACACCCTGGCCTACGGGTGGAGGCCCCGACGCGGAGCGCGTCGGCGAGCGCAGGCCGACCGACTGGCAGGCGGCTAGTCCTCGTCCTTTGAGGCGCTCGCAACATACCGTTTGTATACGGGCAGTATACTCGTGAGCTGCGCGACGGTATTTGCATAGACCAGCGCTCCGATGATCTCTTCCTGCGTCGCCGTGACGCCGGCATGGCTTTCTAGAGCGGCTTTCAACTCGTCAACCCGCTCTTTGGTCAGTGGGTGCAGTCGCACATTCTTGGTCATCCGCAAGGACCCCTAACCTTGTTCTCGTATACCAGCCGTATACGAATGCAAAGGCAAGCGACTCTACTACGCTGAGGCTGCGGAGGTCTAGGAATGAGCGAGTCGGAGTTCGATCCCAGAAAGTTCAACGAGCTGATCGTCTACATCGCCAAGCGGCTCGGGCCGGAGGCGGCGCTCGGCCGCGTCAAGCTCGCCAAGCTGCTCATGTGGAGCGACTTCGGGGCCTTCGAGCGGTTCGGCAAGCCGATCACCGGGGCCACGTACGAAAAGTGGGAGCACGGCCATTTGCCAAAGGAGCTGCTGCTTGCGGAACGTGACCTTCTGGCCAGCGGCGACATCGCAAGCGAGACCGTCAACTACTACGGCAAGCGGCTCAAGCACATAACGGCCGAGCGAGACCCTGACCTCAGCCGATTCAGCGAGGACGAGTTGGCCATCATCGAGGGCGCAATCCGCCGGTACGGACACGAGAGCGCGGCCTATCTCAGCGAACTCTCGCACCATGAAGTCGGATGGCGACTCGCGCAGATGCACGAGGTCATCCCGTACACGACCGTCTTCCTCGGGGCTGGCGGCGTCGCAGAGGCAGATATCCGTCGGGGCGAGGAACTAGCTTCCCTACATGGCTGGACTTAGCGGCGAGCTTCGCTGCGAAGGCTTCATCGAGGCAGACGAGTTCGAGAAATCGAAGGACGAACTCAAGCAGACCACGGGTCTCACGGACCGCCAGATCGACGACCGCCTTGATGCTCTCGTATGGGCGCTCCTACGCGAACCCTCAGCAGTCGCAACCCGAGTGAGGAACCTCAACCTTTGGGTCGCCGTGACCCCGGTCGGGATACCCCAGCTCCACGTATACCTCCGCCCGCGTCCGGGTACAGGGTGCGAATGCGAATGGGTCTTCATCGAGGAGCGCCCTTAAAGATGGCAGGTGGCAGCGGCAGCAACATCGGCCCAGCCTCTCAGGAAATCGGGGTGGTGTGCCCCTGCCTCCGCCCCCAGCCAAGGCGCCTCGATGGTTCGACTAACGACATTCAGGTGTCGAAAAATGCCCCCGCCAGGAGTCGAACCTGGATCCACCGCTTAGGAGGCGGTTGTCTTATCCGTTGGACTACGAGGGCCAGGCCCCGATCGGCGCCGGGTACTGCTCGAAGGCTACCGCCGCGGGTGCTCGCCGGCGAGGCGATCGAGGTCCTCGCCGACGAGGCGGTGAGTGATCCACTCGGGCATCGTGCGCGCGCCGAGGACGCTGTAGAAGCTCAGCGCGGGCTCGTTCCAGTCCAGCGCCGCCCATTCCAGGCGCTCGCCTCCGCGCTCGCGCAGGCGGGCGGCGACGGCGGCGAGTAGCGCGCGGCCCACGCCTGTGCGGCGGTGGGCGGGGCGCACGAAGAGGTCCTCGAGCCACACGCCGGTGCTGGCTAGGAAGCTCGAGAAGGTGGGGAAGTAGAGGGCATACCCGATCGCTGCGCGAGAGTCTGCCTGTTCGGCGATCAGCGCCTCCGCGGCCGGGCGGGGACCGAACAGGGCCTCGCTCAGCTGTTTCTCGCTCGCGCGCAGCTCGTGGGTCAGGTGCTCGTACTCCGCCAGCTCCGCGAACATCTCCAACAGCGCCGGGACATCGCTCGCGCGCGCCTCCCTGACGATCGGGAGGCTGGAGGTCGCCGAGGGGTCGGGGGACACCGGAGGGTCGTGTCCGGGAGAGACCGTCAACGGTCCGGACGCTCCGGGTAGACCTCGTCGATCGTGCTCAGCGCCAAGTAGGGCGCCCGCTCGTCGCCGAGCGCCGCGCGGATCGCCTCCCCTCCGCCCGCGAGGCGGTCGAGCACGCTCACCACGCCCGCCACCGTCAGGCCCTCGCTGCGCACGCGCTCCAGCGCCTCGATCGTGGAGCCTCCTGTGGTGACCACGTCCTCCACGATCAGGCAGCGCTCCCCCGCCGCGAGCTCGGGGCCCTCGATCCAGCGTTGCAGGCCGTGCGCCTTGCGCTCCTTGCGCACGATGAACGCCTTCTCCACTCCCGCCGCGAGCGCCGCGCAAGCTACCGGGATTGCGCTCACCGGCACGCCGCCCACCGCTGTCGCGTTGCATGCGCGCGCCCGGTCGGCTGTCAGCGCTCCGAGCGCCGCGAACGTCTCCGGTCGCAGGATTGCGCGCTTGGCGTCCACGTAGTACGGGGCGGTGCGGCCGCTCGTGAGCGTCACCTCGCCGATCACCAGCGCGTGCTCGCGCAGGTCCGCCAGCAGCCGCGCGCGCGCGGCTGCGAGGCTGCTCATAGATTCGGCCACGGTGCCCACCAGGATCTAATCTAGCTTGAGATCCCCGCTCGACTGCCGATGTATCTCAGTACCGCAGTTTCCGCGCCACCGCTTAAGGGGATACCGATGACAGCCGCCCGAGTGCTCTTCCCTCTCGCCGCGATCTTGCGGTGGGCTTCGCGGGTCATCTGCCTGATCGTGATCGCCTCCTTCGTGATCTTCGCCGTCGGCCAGACCAGCAGCGCCTCCACCCGCCAGCAGGAAGAACTGAACGGGACCTCGACCGCCGCCACTCGACCCTCCCACAAGAGCGCGGCGCACAAAGCGATCGAAGAAGCCGCCGGCAAGCTCACCTCGCCGTTCTCAGGGATCACCGCGGGGGCCAACAGCCAGTGGATGGTCCGCGGCGTGGGTACCTTGATGGCGCTGCTCGTCTACGGCGCCGGTCTTGGCTATCTGGCGCGCGTGCTGCGCATCAGGGTGTAGTCGCCGGGCCGTAGCCGGTAGCCGGTGCCAGTCGAATTGCGGTCGTGACCCTTCGGCCGCGTCAGTAGTACACATCCACGGGGGTCCCGATCCGCGCCCACGTGAAGATCGCCGGGGCATCCGGGATCGGCACCCGCAGGCAGCCGTGGCTGGCGGCGTACGTCGGCACTTCCGGGTATCCGTGGATCGCGTAGCCGCTGATGAAGTAATTGGAGTCCACCATCCCCTTCGCGTTGACCCCGGGCGTCTTGAGGTAGACGTGGAAGCGGCCCAGCACGGTCGGTGTCGAGGGCTTGCCGGAGCTGATCGTGTAGATGCGCCGCACGCGCCCGCGCGGTTCGATCTCGGCGAGCACCTGCGCGGCCAGGTCCGCCTCGACGTGCCGTCCGTCCCCCCGGTAGCGCACGTGGAAGCTGCCCGCCCCCCGCCGCAGCAAGCGGAAGAGACGGGCGTCCGTGTCGGGTACGCGCTCGAGCCCTGTCAGCTTGCGATAGGCGGTCACCGCCTGGCCCGTCGCTTCGTCGAAGACGCCGCTCAGCGGCACCCCGTAGTGCAGCGCACTCAACTTCGACTGCAGCACCCACACCCCCGGGCCACGCGCGCCTTCGCCCATGTCGGGGTTGACGACGCGCACGTCCACCGGCCTCGCGTTGAAAGCGGCCATCTGCGGCGAGGCGGCATGCGCCGCGCTCACCTGCATCAGCCCGCCCCTGGAGCTCGAGTAGCCGAGGCGGAAGCGCCCTGTTCCGCCGGGCCCGGGCAGCACGCTCACCGTGCTCCTGGCGACCCTGCGGCCGTCCAGCGCGAAACGCACGGTAACCCTCTGCCCAGCCTCGAACGGGCGCACCACGCCTCTCACCACGAGGCGTTCGCCGGTGAGCAGGAACGGCGCACGGCCACGGCTCTGCTGGGTCGCGAGCGTCATCTGCCCGGCGACCGGGGTGGGCGACGGAGATGGCGATGGAGCAGCGACCACTGCGATCGATCCTATGCGGTCGGGGTGACGTATCCGTTCGGGGCGACAGCCGGTGGGGCGGGAGCTGGTGGGGCGGTGATCACACCCGCGTGGCGCAGCGTCACGGCGAGCAGCGCGATCGTCGCCAACGCGCACGCCGCCAGCACCGGGATCTGCCACCCCCAGCCCTCCAACGCGCCGAACGCCAGCGAGTTGTTCAGCGAGTGCGCCGCGATGCACGGGTACAGCGAGCCGGTGTACCGGTACAGCAGGCACAGCCCGAACCCAAGGGCGGCCAGCGGCATCAGATCGACCGCCGGCGCCGAGCCCGCGTGGATTCCGCCGAAGAGCAGGCCCGTGATCGCCGCCGCCGGCCACACCCCCCGCCAGTTGCACAACGCCCGGAAGACGAAGCCGCGGAACAGGAACTCCTCGCAGATTGGCGCCACCACGCACGTGAGCCCCGCGCTCAGCAACAACAGCGACGTGCCTTCGTTGGCGCCCAGCTGTTCGAGCAGCTTCTCTTTCGAGCTCACGTTCAGGATTTCCGCCCACGCGACGCTGAACACGAGGAACGTGAACAGCGTCACCAGGATCATCGCCGCCGCCCACCACCAGCCCCGGCGCGGGCTCAGCCAGCCGATGCCCGGGCGTTGCAATCCGAACTGCCACGCGCGCACCGCGCGTCCCCCCACTTTGGCGAACAACACTGCGGCCACCACGAACATCGCGTCCTGCACCACCGTATCCGCGATCTCGAGTCCTCCCGGTAGCGATGAGGAGGTGACGTTCACCCCGAACAGCACCGCCACCGGGATGTCCACCGCCAACCCCCCCACCGCCGCCAGTAGCAGTCCCACGATCAGCGCCGCGGGGGCCGTCCACCACGGCCAGTCGGCCGCCGGGAGCCGCGGTCCGGGTGGAGCGGGCAACTCGCGCAAGGGGAGCATGGTGGGGCCGGGCGCATCCGCGGGAACATCCGCCGGGGCAGTGAGCCCTGGGTCCACGTGCGTATCCGTCAATGGGTGAGGCTCAGGATCCATGTGGGCACATCATCGTTGTTTCGGTCCGCTCGGTGGCGGGGCTCTCGCGATCGGGCGTGGAGACCTCGGCCTATCGGAGAACGTCCGGCAGGCCGGCAAGCGAGGAGATCGACGGGACCCCTGGGAGCTGCTCGTCTGGCTCGGGGGTCTCGCGGCACAGCAGCACCGGGCGGATTCCCACGGCGAGCGCGCCACGGACGTCGTGCTCCACGGAGTCCCCTACGTGCACCGCGTGCCGCGGCGGGGACCCCGCCAGCGCGAGCGCCGCGTCGAAGATCGCCCGCCCCGGCTTGGGGCTGCCCACCGCCGCGGAGGTCACCACGCCGTCCACCATCCCATCGAGGCCCACCTCGCGCAGCACCGTGGGCAGCGAGACGTCCCAGTTGCTCACCACCACTAGCGCCACTCCGCGCGCGCGCAGTCCCGCGAGCGCCGCGGGCGCATCGGGGTAGGCGGTAAAGCGCAGCGCCCCGAGCATCGCCACGGTCAGTTGCGCGGTCGAGAGCGCCTGCGCCACGTCCGCAGGCAGCTGTGCACGCAGCACCTCCGCACAGCGGCTCCACAGG
>JBOGYA010000161.1:0-6681 GCA_050696515.1 Solirubrobacteraceae bacterium | reverse complement strand
CCCCAGCACCCCGCAGGGCACGGAGGCGAACATCGCGAAAGTCAAAGTCGAACTCCCCAAGCGGCTGCCCTCGCGGCTCACGACGCTGCAGAAGGCCTGCCCCGCCGCGATCTTCGAAGCGAACCCCGCGAGCTGCCCCGCCGCCTCGACGGTCGGCATCGCGAAGGCGGTCACACCGATCCTCCCGGTGCCCCTGATGGGTCCCGCGATCTTCGTCTCGCACGGCGGCGAAGCGTTCCCGAGCCTGATCATCGTCCTGCAGGGCTACGGCGTCACCGTCGACCTCGTCGGCACCACGTTCATCAGCAAAGCCGGCATCACGAGCTCGACGTTCAAGACGGTGCCCGACGTGCCGGTAGGCACATTCGAGCTCTACCTTCCGGAGGGCAAGGACTCCGCGCTGGCCGCGAACGGCAACCTCTGCACCGGCAAGCCGCTCCTGATGCCTACTGAATTCGTCGCCCAGGACTCACCCGTGTCCCCGGTGATCCACCAGAGCACGAAGATCGCCGTCACGGGCTGCCCGAAGGCGAAGGCGGCGAGGGCGAGCAGGTCCAGGGCCAAAGGCCGGAAGCGCGCAGCGCGCTGAGACATCTAACGCGGTCACAATTTTAGCTACCGTTTAGGTGCTTGTGGGGAGGCCATGCAGGCCGTCGCTTGACTGGGAGCCACGGCGGTGCTAGCAATGAGGTCTGACCCCAAACATCAATGCTCGCCCGGTTTGCCGGGGCGAGAGAGGTCTCCGGGAGCCACAGAGCGATGGCAGATGGCCCAATCAGAAACGTTTTTTCGCTTACCCAAGTCCAGAGACAGCCCTACATATAATTCTGGAGATCGGGTAACGTTAGTACGCAGTCTCAAATCAGGCCACTAAATGATAGACAAAGGAGAGACCAAAATGAAGTATCTCAAGGTAGCGGGGCTCTGCCTCGTGTCCATGCTCGTGATGGGCATGGCGCTGGCAGGGAACGCCTCCGCGGCGTTATTATGGTTACTTTGCTTAGAAGGATCGGGTCTTACTAAATACTCAACCAACCAGTGCACTACAGCCAGTTCAACCGGCAAATGGCAGTCGTTAGGAATCGCCGCCGGTGTGAAGGATACGGTCAGGCTCTTAGCCTTCTCGTTGAGGCTGGAAGACACTGGCGCAGGTACGCAGCTAGAATGCAATGATGTCGGAATTCCAGGAACTATGGTGGGCGTAATTGAAGGCCCAAATAAAGGTAAAATAACTAAATTCGAACTCCTATCGCCAGAAAAAGAAGGCTGCAAAATATTGAAAGGGTTCCTAACCTGTAAAGCTGGAAGTCTAACAAATTTCAAAGCCACCAACCTGCCATGGAATACGGAAATATTCACAACGGAAAACAAGAGCTTAACTCGGATCCTAAGTGGCGGTAGCGGGGAACCGGGTTGGTCACTCACGTGTGGTGGGGCTACGGATTCATGTCTAAGCGAAAGCGCAGCAGCCTCGGAATCCGCAGAATTAATCAATGCAGTAACAAACGGCATATTATTAGTAGCATCCAGATTCGAGAGCTCGGCTACCTCTAAAATGAAATGCTCTGTAGGAGGCGCTAATGCCGGCAAAATACGTGGATTAATTGCGGTATTATTATGGAGCGGAAATGGACTTTCGATAAATCCCGTTTGATCATCTGAGTCCTGAGTGCCCGGGTGGGGCCGGTGTTTGTGCCGGCCCCGTCTGGGTATTGTCATGAGCTGCGGGTGGGTGCGGTCGGGCTTGCCGAGCGGGGTACACCTCCGGGCGCCGAACACGACCCGACTGTGCCCGCCCTGGCACTGTTGAGGGGATGGATGCCGCAACCCGATGCTCGAGGTGGGATGCGGTGTCGGGCGGTCCGCTTGACAGGCGCACGCGGACGTGATATGCCATCGTAGATGGCCATCTACGACCATATGCATAGAGTCATCCCGGAGCGTCTGGGATCGAAACCGACGCGCCGGTGTCGTGCACCTAAAAAAATGATGGATGTGATAAGGAGACGCATAAATGAAATCCATAGTTCGGACCGCGGGGCTGTGCCTCGCGGTCATGTTTACGGTTGGAATAATCCTCGCGGGTAATGCCTCCGCGGCGGTGTTATTATGGTTATTGTGCTTACCGTGGGTGAGTAACCCAACGAGGTACAGTAGCAACCAGTGCACCAATGCCTCCGGGACCGGGTCGTGGGAATCGGTCTCGCTGAGTACCAAATCGGATACGGTCAGGCTCTTAACGTTCTCATTGTTACTGGTCGACAAAGGTACGGGCATATCGGTTCATTGCCCCGACGCAGGCATCGGATGGGGCTTAATTGAAAATATCAGGCTATTCGTAAAAGTAGCTAATATACCAAACCCTGCAACGGAATGCAAACTAACTGGCTCATTTCTCACGTGTAAAACATCAGCAAACCTAGAAAAAATAGATGCCGTAGCCCTGCCGTGGACGACGATTCAGTTTGAACCAACGGAAGGCAGAAAGTTAGGTGATATCTTAGGCAATGGAGGTAAAGCGCCGGGATGGGAGGTTACATGCGGTGGCGCTACCGATGAATGTACGGAAGCGAAAGAAAAACCAGAATACACAGAATTACTAAACGAAGTGACGGGAGGCGTATTATTAGTACTGGCCAGATTCGAGCAGAGAGGTAAAGCGGATTGCACGATAGGAGGCGTGGAACAGGGTGAAGTAAAAGGATCGTACGCGATCTTATTATATAACGGAAATGGGCTATCGATCACAAATAGATAGCCCACCGCAAATGAGCATCTGAGCTCCTAGTGCCTGGGTGGGGCCGGTGTTTGTGCCGGCCTCATCTATGTGTAGTCTCCGTGAAACCGCCCCAAAGGACTAGAAGCGGTCTTGGGAGCCTCCGAACGGCTCTCGCTACCCGGCGGACGGGTCCTCGACGGCGACCAGCGCCGCGGCGTCCTGGCGGGAGCGGGGGCGAGGCTCGTGCTCGGGCCGGCGGTTGCGCATCGCCTCGGAGAGCACCCCGACCCGCCAGGCGCGCATCGCGGCGGCGACCTCGTCGGGGCTCTCGGCGACCACGACCTTGGCGGTTGTCGCGAGCGTCACGACGGTGTCGGGGGTGGACTCGACGGTGACGATCAAATCGGGGTTCAGTTGGAACGGCTCGTCTGCGTGTCCGAGCCTGTGGAGGGTGATCATGGGGCCTTCTCTCTGGTTGGTGTCGCCCGGCGGTGGGGCGCGGCGCTGTCGTGGCCACGCCCCACCTGGGCGCCTCGTGTCGTCCCTGACGCTTGGGGCCCACGAATCAATATCTGACGGTCCGGATGCACTCGCCTGGCGGCGCCAGCCGCCACCCACGATGCTCGACGTACTACCGGTACGCCTGCGCTCGTGTGCGTCGTCTGGCATCCACCATTCGAGCACCCCGATCCCGCCATCTATTGATTCGTGAACCCTTACTGGACCATGCTCACCACCGTCTGGAGCATTTCGTTGGAGGTGGTGATCACCTTCGAGTTGGCCTGGTAGCCACGCTCGGCGGTGATCATCGTGGTCATCTCGGTGGCGAGGTCGACGTTCGACATCTCGAGCTCTCCGCCGACGGTCTGGCCGAAGCCGCCGGTGTCGGGGGTGCCGACGAGCGGCGCGCCCGAGTTGGTGGTCTGGCTCCACAGCGATCCACCGAGGCGCTGCAGGCCGTTCTGGTTGGGGAACTGCGCCAGCGAGAGGTAGCCCGCGGTGACCTGCTGTTCGAAGGTCGCCGATTTGGGGTTCTCGTCGGTGTAGCTGACCGCTCCGTCCTGGGCGATCGACACGTTGGCGGAGCCGGGGGGGATCACGATGTAGGTGTCGTTGGCTCCAGGCGCATAGGTGGTTTCGGCGCCTTTCCCGCTCGCGACCGCTTCGCGGCCGATCACGTAGTTCCCGGCCTGCGTGGTCAGGAAGCCCTTGGTGTTGGTCGTGAGGTCGCCCTCGCGGGTGTACTGGAAGCCGGCCGGGAGTTTGGCCGTGTACGGGGGTTCCGCCGGCGGTGAGCCGCTGCCGACGCGCAGGAACCCTTCGCCCTGGATGGCGACGTCCAGGGGGTTGTTGGTGGACTGGAAGGAGCCCTCGGACATCACGTTGTCGGTCGAGGCAACCCCCACGCCGAGCCCTACCTGCAGGGGGTTGGTGCCGCCGTTGCTGGCAGTCGGCCCGGAGGCCCCTCGCACGATCTGCGCCAGCGAGTCGGCGAAGGTCGCACGTGCGGACTTGTAGCCGATCGTGTTGACGTTCGCGAGGTTGTTGGCGGTTACGTTGAGCATCGTCTCGTTGGCGTCGAGGCCGCTGATCGCGGCGTACATTCCACTCATCATGTTGCGTCACTTCCTTTCGCGGCCTCCTCGATGAGGTCCGGCCGTTGTTCGATGTGGTTGAGCTGGTTCATCGCGCGCCTCGCGTGAGCGCGGCGCTGTTGGTGGTGAGCCATCGACGGTCGCCTCATGCGATCACGGCGCTGTCGATGTTGGTGAACACGTGCTCGCGCATGTGCTCGGAGCCGACCGCTGTGATGACGGTGCGGTTGTTGACGGACACCACGAAGGCGGTGCCGTCGACAAGTACGATCGAGTCGCGGGAGCCCTTGCCGGCGGCGCGTCCGACGCCGTCCTGAAGGCGTCCGAGCGTGGTCGGGTCGAGCTGAATCCCGCGACGCCGCACACGCTCGAGGGCGTGCTTGGAGAAAGACAGGGTCCCGCCCACCCCGTGCCCGCTCGTCCTGCCTGCATCCTCGAGGACATCGGCAAAGGACGGGCCGGAGGGGCCTGTGCCGCCGGTGGCGGGTCGCTGGACGGCAGGGCTGGCCGGCGGGCTGCCGATCGCGCCGGGCGCCAACAGCGCGGGGTTGAGCTCGACGCTCATGAGACCTCCGTCACACCGCTTGGTTCGATCCCGGGGGTGCCTTCGACGGTGAGGGTGGCGCCTGAGGGAGTGATCTCGACGCTCTGGACGGGACCGCTGTGGGTGGCGCCGGTGGCGGGATCGGTGTAGGAAACGGTGTGCCCGATCAGCGCGACCGCCTGGGCGACCCGCTGGGAGGCGGCGGACTGGGAGCTGTTCTGAGCGATGTTCGTGGTCTGCTCGAGCTGGGAGAACTGGGCGAGCTCGCTGATGTATTCGGTGCCGTTGCTCGGTTCGAGGGGATTCTGGGCCTGCAGTTGGGCGACCATCAGCTTGAGGAAGTCGTTCTTGCCGAGTTCGCCTTTTGGATTGACGGGTTCCGTGATGGCGGGGATCGATCCCGAGCCGGCGGCGGCCGCTGCGGTGGTGGGGGAGGTGACGGTCATGTGGGTGCCTCGCTCTCGTGCTTGGTGTAAGTGGGTGTCGTTCTAAGGGTGTGGTCAGGGTGTGGTCAGGCGAGCACGTCGACGAGCGTCCCGTGCGATGGCGCGAGCGCAGGTTGAGCGTCCTCTGCGGACTCGAGCTCGGAGTCGGCGGTGGAATCGGTGGGCGCTGCGATCGCGGCGCGCTGGCCGGAGCGGTCGCCGCGATCGGAGGCTTCACCGCGGCCGGAGGCGCCGCCGTGGCCGCCGCCTCCGAGGGCCGTGCTTCCGCCCTGGTCGGCGGAGTGCCCGTGACGGCCGACGTTCAGGCGCGCGAGGTTCAGGCCGAGCGAGTCGAGCGACTGGCGCAGCTCGGCGTGGGCGGCGGCGAGCGCCTGTGCGGCGGCGGGCGTCTCGGCGGTGACACGGGCGAGGAGGCCCTGGGTCGTTTGGGTGAGGTGGATGCGGATCTCGCCGAGCCCCTCGGGCTCCAGCGCGATGCGGGCCTGAGAGAGGCCCCGGCGGGCGACGAGTTGGATCGTGCCGTGGAGGGTCTCGATGGCCTGCTGGAGGCCGACGCCGGAGTCGAGCAGCGGCCCCTGTGGGTCGCCGCCCGCCGCAGCCGAGGTTTGTACGAAGCCGGGGCCTTCGGCGAGACCGCCCACCGCTTCGGCGGCGAGGGCGCCTGTGTTGGCATCGGCGCCCATCGGGGCCTGAGCGGGGTCGGGGGCACGCAGCTTGTCGCGGGCGCCCGCGCCGTCGCCGGAGGGGGGCCCCTGCCGCTCCCCGGGCTGGCGCCCGTCGGCCTGTGAGCTCCAGCTTTCGCCCCCGGCGCTCGCGCCCTGTGTGTGTGTGATGGAGCCGAGGGTGGCTCCCGCGGCGGGAGCGCTCGAACCTGGTGGAGGGGCGGCCCCCTTGGTGGAGCCGGAGCCCACCCACCCGGAATCGGAGCCCGCGCGCCCGCGCACTCCGAGCTGATCGTGGGGCGTCTTGGGGATATCGCCGGGGCCGGCGGGGATGGATTCTGCAGATGCGCCGGGGAGCGCTTCGCCTGGCGCCGGGGACCCGGGTGTCGGCTGCGCCGTCGCGGCGGCGCTTGTGGGATCCGCACCGGAGGCCATGGCGGCGGCGCTCGCGGGAGCACTGCTTGCGATACCGGCGTGAGCCGGCGTGCCACCGCTGCTCGCGGGTGCGTTCGCGGGCGGGAGGCTGGTTGCGCTCGCACCGTCCCCGCCCGGGAGTGTCGCGCCCGGGCGAGCGCCGGGGACCGTGTCCGCGGGCAGGGCGCCGGCGGATGAGCCTTCCAACCCCGCCACGGCCGGAAGGTCCGAAGCGCCGGCCGCGCGCGTCGCCGGCGTGCCAGGCGCGGCAGCGGGAGCGTTCGCGACGGGAGGCGTGACC
>JBOGYA010000160.1:0-6687 GCA_050696515.1 Solirubrobacteraceae bacterium | reverse complement strand
GATCGGCACCGGCCAGGGACGCCAGGTGACGCTCCTCGCCAACGGGCAGGCGCGCATGGTCGGCGTCCGCGTCGTGCTCTCCGGCGCGCTCGCCGACGCGACCAGGGACGGGACCATCGCGTTGACCCTGCTGCCGCTCGCCCAGACGCTCACGGGCGAGCCGGAAAGGGTCACGCAGGTGCTCGTCAAGCCGCGGCCGGGCAAGGAAGCGCTCGTCGCCGGGGAGCTGCGAGCACTCGCGGCCGGGCGCCTCGACGTGGAGCCGGCCGACGAAGAACTGCACCTGCTGAGCACCGCGGCGCAGCCGACCGACCAGTCGACCTCGCTGTTCGCGGCGATCGGCGGGATGGTGGGCTTCCTGCTGGCTCTCAACGCGATGCTGCTGACCGTTCCCGAGCGCCGGCGCTTCATCGCCGACTTGCGCATGCAGGGCTTCGACGCTCGTCAGGTGCTGCTGATCCTGGGCTTTCAAGCGCTGATCCTCGGGCTGGGGGCTTCGCTCGTGGGGGTCGCGCTCGGCGGTGTGCTCTCGCACACCCTCTTCCATCGAGTGCCGCTCTACCTCGCGGTGGCCTTCCCGCTCAGCGGCCAACAGATCATCCACCTGAGCACGGTTCTGCTCGCGATCGGCGCCGGGATGCTCGCCACGCTGCTCGCCGCGCTGCCTCCGCTGCTCGATCTGCGTCCCGGCCGGCCGGCCGACGCGGTCTTCCGCGAAGCTCGAGGCGAGGCCGGCATTCCCTGGAGGATCGCCCTCAGGCTGGGCGGGATCGGGCTTGCGCTGATCGCCGCGGTCGCCGTGCTTGTGCTGGTGAACCCGCGCTTCACGATCGCCGGCGGGATGGCGCTGGCGCTGGCGGCCGTCTGCCTGATCCCGGCGACCTTCGCCGCCTTGGCCGGGCTGCTCGCGCGCCTCGGTGAGCGCCTGCCCGGCAGTATGCTCGTCGTCGCCGTGAGCGAATTACGCTCGACGGCCACGCGCTCGGTCGCGTTGGCGGGGGTCGCCGCGCTGGCGGTCTACGGCAGCGTTGCGATCGGGGGGGCTCGCCAGGACCTTCTGCGTGGGATCGACGGAGCGATCGTCCACTACTTCGCCACCGCCGACATCTGGGTGGTGAACGGCGACGAAATCTTCAACACCAACAGCTTCGCCGGCGACGGCATCGCCGCCAGGATCGCGCGCGTGCCGGGCGTCGCCTCGGTGCGCACCTACCAAGGGGGCCTCCTCGATGTCGGCGCACGCAGGGTGTGGGTGCGCGCCCGGCCGCCGAGCGATCCGGCGATGCTCGAAGCCGGTCAGGTGGTGAGCGGCAGCCTCGCGCGCGCCACCGAGCTGATCCGCCACGGCGGCTGGACCGCGATCTCCAGCGACCTGGCCACCGAACACCACCTGCGGGTGGGCGGCTCCCTGTTGCTGCCCACCCCGTCCGGTCCGGTGCGCTTCGGCGTCGCGGCCATCATGACCAACTCGGGATGGCCTCCCGGTGCGATCACCCTCAATACCGAGGATTACAGCCGCTACTGGCAGACGACCGATCCAGCGGCGCTCGAGGTCGGCCTGGCGCCGGGTGCGAGCGCGGCGCAGGTCAGGCGCGGGATCGAAGGCACGCTCGACGATCAGGGGGCGCTGCTGGTGCGCACGGCCGGCCAGCGAGCCGCCGAAAGCGAGGCGAGCGCCCGTCAGGGGTTGCGGACGCTCGGCGAGATATCGATGCTGCTGCTGATCGCGGCCGCGCTCTCGGTCGCCTCGGCGCTCAGCGCTGTCATCTGGCAGCGGCGCGCCAAGCTCGCGTCCCTGCGCATCCAGGGCTTTGACTACCTCCAGCTCTGGCGGGCGCTGCTGCTCGAGAGCCTCATTCTGCTGAGCGTCGGCAGCGCCGACGGGGTGGTGCTCGGCGTCTACGGTCACGCGCTCGCCGGCCGCTGGCTCAAGCTTACGACGGGCTTCCCCGCGCCGTTCTCGCTCGCGGGGCTGCAGGTCCTGGGCACCTTCCTGCTCGTCGCCGGCATCGCGATGGCGGTAATCGCGGTGCCCGGCTTCAAAGCGGCGAGGGTGCCGGCGCAGGTGGGCCTGCAGGAGTAGGCGGCGGTCTGGGGAGGGGGCGCCCCGCGGAGGGTGTCTATCAGTTTGGGGATATACCACCGACTGGACCTGTGGGCAGCAACCAGATGACAATTATGGGAGGTCCAGTTAGCTGGTATATGCGACCAAATGCACTTATTGCGTCTCCCCGGCCTGCGGGTTGACCGAACTGAGGCACCACCGCGGGAGGACCTACGCGAGCGCGCGGGGCGCGCGGAGGCGGGCGCAGCAAGCCCTAGGTAGGGGAAAGACGACTGGTTGGATGAACTCCAAGGGTTCGGTTGGAGACATTCGTCTAACGCGGGCGCTGGGCGTACGCGCCTGCGCAAAGATGGCGTCCCAGGCGCGCGCAAAGCTTTCCGGATGGCTGCACCTACCGAAAGACGCGCATCGCTTGGGGCCGAGTTCGCCGGCGCCGCGAAACGCTACTGGCTCGGGGTCTTTCCCCACGTCCGTCGCGAGGCCGCGCACTGGCGCCTGCGGGCCAGGGAGATCACCGATCCGGTGCTCCGCCGAACCGCGCTCGCCAACCTGAGCGCCGGGCGGCTGCACCTCGACGGCGCGGCGGCATTCGCGGCGTTCGTCCCCGCTGTGCATCGCGCCGCGGTGGTTCGCGCCCAGGTCGCCTTGCAGGTGGCCTACGACTATGTGGACACGCTCGCCGAGCAGCCGTGCTCGGACCCGGTGCGCAACGGAGATCGACTGCACCAGGCGTTGGGCGCGGCGCTCGATCCCGCCGGTCCACGGATCGACTACTACGCGCACCACCCGCGCTCCGACGACGCCGGCTACCTCCAGGACATCGTCGACACCTGCCGCTCCGCTCTGCGTGAGCTCCCGTCCTACGCCTCGGTTGCGTCCTGCGTGCGGAGGGCCGCCGCGCGGATGGCCTCCTTCCAGAGCTTGAATCTCAATGAATCACAGGGCGATCACGCCGCGCTGGCGCGTTGGGCACGCGCGCAGACACCCTCCGGCGCCGACCTGCGCTGGTGGGAGACCGCGGCCTCCGCCGGCTCCTCGCTGGGTGTCTACGTGCTCATCGCGGCCGCTGCCAACCGCATCGTGGGCGCCGAGGAGACGGCGGCGATCGAAGAGGCATACTTCCCGTGGATCGGCTCCCTGCACCTGCTGTTGGACAGCCTCGTCGACCGGCGGGAGGATGCCGCGGCGGGCCAGCGCAGCCTGCTGGACTACTACGCCTCTCCTCAGGAAGCCGCCGCCCGCTTGGGGCTGCTCGCGGCGGAATCCCAGCGCCGTATGCAGGCGCTCCCGTACTGTCGCCAGCACGTGTTGATGTTCGCGGGGATGGCCGGCCACTACCTCTCGATGCCGGCGGCCTCCCAGCCGGACGCGCTGCTCGCCGCCCGCACCGTTCTGGGCTCGATCGGTGGGCTCGCGGTCCCCACGATGCTCGTGTTGGGCGCGCGGCGGGCCTCCAGCCGGAGCGCAACCGACCGCTGGCTGGATTCACGTCCCGAAGCATCGATGCGATGACGGCCGGGCTGTAGGGGCCTTAGTCGGAGACAATGGAAGTGGCCTGAGCGACGGCCGGGTTTCAGCGCCCGGGCAATTTACTCGCAACGCGACCATTCTCGTTGCGACTTGTCTCGCGCGGGCGTGTTCGACAGGATCGATCGTCGTTGACAAGAGGAGCGCTTGCTGCTCCGAGTTGCCGGCTCACAGGGGGGAGGAGCAGTCCCCACAGGCCTCCTCCCGGAGTCGGCAGCGCTAGCCGAGCCGGTAGGCGGTCGAGGTTAGGCGTGTGTGCGTCCCGGGAACAATCATCTTACTTTCGGTCTATTCCAATCACTGCCACCGACACGACCACGATCGCTGAAATGACCGCCACGGACGCCGGACACCACCGCGATCGCCGCGGGATGACGATTTCCCCCATTGACCGGAGCCATGTCTAAGCCCCTCGACCCCGAGCATCCCGGCAGGTTCTCCTCCTCGCTGTGCGCAGGGCTCGCGATGCTCACGTGCTTCACCGCCGAGCATCCGGTGCGCGGGATCGCCGACATGGCCGAGGAGCTCGACCTCGGCCGCTCGACCACCCACCGCTACGCCACGACGCTGGTCACGCTCGGCTACCTCGAGCAGGGGCCCTCGCGCAAGTACCGGCTCTCCTCGCGCGTCTCAGACTTCGGGCTCTCGCTGCTGGACTCGATGGTGGTCCGCCGGGTGGCCCGCGAACACCTGCGGGAGCTGCGGGCGCGGACCGGACGCACCGTCAGCCTGGGAGTCCTTGGGGGGACCGAGGTCGCCTACATCGATCGCTGGCAGGGGTCGCGCCAAGGGCAGTACGCGGTCGATGCGGGCATGGGGCTGGGCACGCGCCTGCCCGCCTACTGCACCGCCGCGGGCAAGGCGCTCCTGGCGCGCCTGCCCGAGGCGGAGCAGCGGGAGGAGATCGCCAAGCTGCGCTTGACCAAGCGCGGCCCCAAGACGATCACCACCAAGACCGCGCTGCGCGCGGAGCTCGAGGGCATCGCCGCGGAGGGCGGAGTGGTGGTGGAGGACGAAGAGCTGCTCGCCGGCCGGCGAGCGCTCGCAGCGGTGGTCCTCGACGGGGAGGGCGTCGCGATTGCCGCCGTGGAGCTGGCGGCTCCCGCGAATGCCTACCCCCGCGAGCGGTTGCTCAAGGAGCTCGGCCCCAGAGTGACCACCACCGCCCAGCGCATCGCCGCGGCGCTGGGATGAGGGCTTTTTAGGTGGAGCCCCGGCCCCGCCCTTCCCATCCGCCTCACTGGGGTGCTCACCGTCTCCGCGAAGCGCGCTGGCACTCGGTCGCAGGGGAACTTTCGCGCCGCGCGGTCGGTTGCGGTTGCAGTTCAGTGACTTCCTGTCCGCTCGCCCTGTCCTGCTTGCTCGCTGACGGTCCGGCACGAGCTCGGGGCTCGACCGGCGCCGAGGATTCGACTGGCGCCGAGAGCTCGCCCGGCGCTGAGAAATCGCGGCGGCGGACTACGCCTCGTGAGAAATCGTGGAGGCGTGCTACGCGCCAAGGGCACGTGCGATCACCATCTGCTGGACCTCGTCTGTGCCCTCGCCGATCGTGAGGATCTTGGCGTCGCGGTAGAAGCGGCACACGGGGTACTCCTCGATGAAGCCGTACCCCCCGTGGATCTGTACGGCCTCCTCCGCACAGCGCACCGCCAGGCGGCCAGTCTTGAGCTTGGCCTGGGCGGCGGTGAGCGTGAAGTTGGCCCCTGAATCCTTCTCGCGCGCCGCCTTGTGCACGAGCAGCCGCGCGGCGGCGATCTCGGTCGACATGTCGGCCAGCTTGCCCTGGATCGCCTGGAACTTGGCGATCGGCCTGCCGAAGGCGCGGCGCTCCTTGGCGTAGGCCAGCGCCTGCTCGAGCGCGCCCTGCGCGAGGCCCACGCCCATCGCCGCCACCCCGATGCGCCCGATGTCGAGCACGTGCAGGAACTGCTTGAAGCCCTGCCCGCGGGCGCCCAGCAGGTTGCCCTCGGGGACCTTGCACCCGTCGAAGCTCAGCGGCCTCGTGTCCGAGGCGTTCCAGCCCATCTTGCGGTACGGCTCGCCCTGCTCGTAGCCCGGTGTTCCGTTCTCGACCAGGATGTTCGAGATCTCCTTGGTGTGGGCGGGATCGACAGGGCGGGCGGGGTCGGCTCTCTCAGGGTCCTCCGCGGAGGACTCGCCGGTGACCGCCGTGATGCACACCACGCCCGAGATCTCCGTGCCGGCGTTGGTGATGAACTGCTTGGCGCCGTCGATCACCCACTCGCCGTCCCGCAGGCGCGCGCGCGTGCGGGTGTTGCCCGCATCCGAGCCGGCCTCCGGCTCGGTCAGCCCAAACGCCCCCAGCTTGGCGCCCGCGCACAGCGGCGGCAGCCACTCGCGCTTCTGCTCCTCGGTGCCGAACAGGTAGATCGGCTGGGTGCCGAGGGAGGTGTGCGCGCAGAGCGTGATCGCCACCGAGGAGTCGACCCTGGCGAGCTCCTCCACCGCGAGCGCATACGCGAGCGTGTCGCCCCCGCCGCCGCCGTACTCCTGAGGAAAGGGGATTCCCATCATTCCGAGCTTCCCGAGCTTGGCGACGATCTCATACGGGAAGGTCTTCGTGCGGTCCAGCTCCTCCGCGACCGGCGCCACCTCGGCGTCGGCGAACTCCCGTACCGTCTTGCGGATCAGCTCGTGCTCGGGGGAGAGGTCGAAGTTCATCGGCGTGCCCGGCGGCCGGGCTGGTGCTGAAGCAAAAAGCGACCCCCGCGACGAGTGTCCGGGGGTCAGGATCAAGGAGTCGTAGCCTCGCAGTGATCTCCTCAAAAATATCACGGTGAGCCGCCTACGGGGGAGGTTTGCAAGTTCGTGTGGCGCACACGCCACGCACCTGCGCGCGTCTACGTGTACGAGCGCGCCAGCTCTACCAGCAGCCGCACGCCGTAGCCCGAGGCCCCCTTCGCGGCGTAGGCGCGGCCGAGGTCCCACGCGGAGCCCGCGATGTCGAGGTGCGCCCAGGGCGTCTCCCCGACGAAGTTCGCGAGGAACGCGGCGCCGACGATCGTGCCGGCCTTGCGCGCTTCGGGGGCGTTGTCGAGGTCGCCGTATTTGCCCTTGATCAGCTCGTCGTACTC
>JBOGYA010000159.1:0-6693 GCA_050696515.1 Solirubrobacteraceae bacterium | reverse complement strand
TCGGTGGGCTCCGCCCGCGCGGAGAGACGGGGCCCCAGCGAGGGTGAGAACACGCGCGGCGTAGCGTGGGTGAGCGCACGATCGACACCGGGGACGGCGCCCGCGCTCGCAGCGAGGCGCCAGGCGGCGCGCAGGCGGGCGTGCGCTTCTGCGCGGTGCAGGCGGTTGGGCATCAGTACCAGGCGCGAGGGGGAGAGGCGCCCGCTCTGCACCGCATGTAGGACGATCTCCGCGCCGATGTCATGGCCGGCGAGCAGCGGCCGCGGCCCGAGCACGTCGGCGGTGAACCCGGCGAGCACGTCGGCAAACCAGTCGAGGGTGTATGGATAGTGCCGCCGGTCCTCGGAGTCCCCGTGCAGGGGCAGGTCGGGGAGCACCACACGGAAGCGCTCGGCCAGCCGCCGCGCGACGGGCTCCCACTCCATGTGGGAGAGCATCGCGGAGTGCAGCAGCGCGAGGGGGGGACCGGCGCCGAGCTCGCGGTAGGCGATGCGGGCGCCGTCGGGATGGTGGTAGAGGCGCAGCCTCACGCTCGTGCGCGGTAGCAGACCACCCGTGCATCGTAGGCGCCCACCGTGCAGGCCCGCCGAGGCCGGCTACCCTACATCGTCGTGTCCCAGCATCTGGAGCTCAACGGTCGCAGGGTCCTCGTCACCGGTGGCAGCCGGGGCATCGGCAGGGAGATCGCACGCCTGTTGGCCGAGCTCGGGGCCACGGTGGTGGTGGTCGCGCGCAGCCGCGCTGACGTGGAGGGGAGCGTCGCGGAGCTGGCCGGGGAGGGCCACCGTGCGCTCGCGCTGGACGTCGCGGACGAAGGAGGGTGGAGAGCGGCAGCGGACTCGGGGGCGCTGGAGGGGATCGACGGGCTGGTGACGGCCGCGGCCGTGCTGGCCCCAGTCGGCCCGGTCGGTTCCTACGCGCCAGCTGAGCTCTGGGCGACGATGCGCGTCAACGTGCTCGGCACGCTGCTGGCGGTGCACCACTGCCTCGGCTCCCTGGAGGCGGCGCGGGGCGCAGTGGTGACCTTCGCGGGCGGGGGGGCCACTTCTCCCCAGCCCAGGTACGACGCCTACGCGACGTCCAAGGCCGCCGTCGCGCGCCTGTCGGAGAACCTCGCCCTCGAGCTCGCCGAGCGGGGGGTGCGGGTCAACGCCGTCTCGCCCGGCTTCGTCGCCACCGAGATCCACGCCGCCACGCTGCACGCCGGCCCCAGCCTGGCCGGCGAGGGCTACTTCGCCAGCACCGAGCGCCAGCTCGATGCCGGTGGGGTGCCGGCGCGCCGCGCGGCCGAGCTGACCGTGTTCCTGCTCGGCGAGGAGGCCCGGGGGATAACGGGCAAGCTGATCAGCGCCCCCTGGGACCCGTGGGAGGAGCCGGCCTTCCAGCGGCGCCTGCGCGAGGAGGCCGACCTCGCCACGATCCGCCGCATCGACAGCCAGTTCTTCGTCCCGAAGCCGTAAGGCCTACGGACCTCCGCAGAGCCGGCATCCGCGTCAGCGCCGCGGGAGGGTGCCGGGATCGGCGGAGGATTCCTCGTACCATCCCCGGGCGTGGGTGAGCCGTCGAGCACATGGGCCGGGACGCGGGTGCTCTTCACGGGGGCCCAGGGCTTCATCGGCTCGTGGGTCGCCGAGCGCCTGCTCGACGAGGGCGCGGAGGTGCTCGTCCTGGACCGACCGCCCGCCGAGCTCTCGCGCTTTCGCTTGCGCGGCCTGCACGACCGTTGCACTCCCGTGCCGGGCGCCTTGGAGGATGGGGGATCGCTGAGCGCCGCGATCGATGCGCACGAAGTCCAGGCGGTGTTTCACCTCGCGGCGACCACGATCGTGGGATCGGCGGCGGCCTCCCCGCTGAGCGCCTACGAGGTCAACGTCCGCGGGACCTGGAACTTACTCGAGGCCTGCCGCGTCGCCCGGGAGCCGCCCCAGAGGATCGTGGTGGCCTCCACCGACAAGGCCTACGGCGTACACGAGGACCTTCCCTACCGAGAGAGCCACGCGCTGCAACCGCGCTATCCCTATGACGCCTCGAAGGCGTGCGCCGACATCATCGCCCGCTCGTACGCCCACACGTTTGGGCTGCCGATCGCCGTCACGCGGTTCGCCAACGTGTTCGGCGGAGGGGACGTCAACTTCTCTCGCCTGATCCCGGGAGTCGTCAGGGCGCTGCTGGCGGGCGAGCGGCCCGTGATTCGATCGAACGGCCTAATGGAGCGCGACTTCCTGTACGCCGAGGATGCGGTCACGGCCTATCTGGCTGTCGCCGGCTCGCTCGATCGCCCCGAGTTGCGCGGTCGCGCCTGGAACGCGGGCATCGGGCGCCCGGTGACCGTCCTGGAGGTCGTCGGGCGACTCATCGAGATCGCGGGCGCGGAGGTAGAGCCGGATGTCCGCGGGCGCGGAACGCCACACGGTGAGCTCGCCCGTCAGTGGTTGGACTGCAGCGCCATCTCCGAGCACCTCGGCTGGGCGCCCGAGTGGGATCTCGAGCGGGGTCTGGAGGCTACGTATAGATGGTATGAGCGCTCCAGCGCAGAGCTTCGTCTAGCCGCCCCTCTGCCATCAGCTCCCTGATGCGGGCGACCCGCATGAACCGGGAGCCGCTGAAGTCCGCGATGGTCAGGTCGTTGTCGCGGTAGGCGGTGAGCATCTCCTCGACGCTCGAGCGCACTGTCCACTTGGGGTGCAGCTCGGGGAATGCTCGCCGCAGCTTGGCGAAGCTCACACGGTAGCTTCGCCTGTCCGGCCCCGCGCCCTCGGCGAACGCGATCCGGGACCCGGGAACGACGTCCTCGACGATCTGCGCGATGTCGCGGATCTGGTAGTTCTCTTCGTCGGCGCCCACGTTGAAGGCCTCGCCGTGCACCTTCGCCCGTGGCGCCTGCAACAGGCCGAGGAACGCGCGCGAGATGTCCTCGATGTGCACCAGCGGCCGCCACGGGGTGCCATCGCTCTGCATTAGAACCTCGCCGGTGGCGAAGGCGAACGCGGTGAGGTTGTTGACGACGAGGTCACCGCGGTGGCGTGGGGACAGCCCGTGGGCGGTCGCGTTGCGCAGGAACGTCGGGCTGAACGAGTCGTCGGCGAGCGCCCCGATGTCCCGCTCGGCGAGAACCTTCGACTCCCCGTACGGGGTCACCGGACGCAGGGCGGCGGTCTCGTCAACCCACTCCTCGCCGGCAGCGCCGTAGAGGCTGCACGAGGACGCTAACAAGTAGCGTTCGACCCCTGCCTGCTTGGCTGCCCGCGCCAGCGCGACCGACGCGCGGTGGTTGATGGCGTAGGTGCAGTCAGGGTTGAGATCGCCCACCGGGTCGTTCGAGAGGGCGGCCAGGTGCACGACCGCGTCGAAGCCGTCGAGGTCGGCGGCTGTTACGTCGCGGACATCCTTGCGGATGACCGGCACGGCCGGCGCACGGTCCTCGCCGAAGTCACACTCCTCATAGAGGTACACGTCCAGGCCGACCACCTCGTGCCCGGCCTCGGCGAGCAGCGGGACCAGGATGGAGCCGATGTAGCCGTGGTGGCCGGTGAGCAGGACGCGCATAGAGGTGGCTGCGTCAGTGGGCGGCAACACACGAACGAGCTGCGGGGAGTATATGGCCGTGCACCCTGACGGCCCTTGCGCGAGCCTGTGAGCCGTGCGCCGCTCTATGCCCCCAGCTGCCCAGTGCGCTCGGGGTGGAAGACGACGCTGCGGAACAGCAGGAAGTTGATGCTCGTCAGGAGCAGAGCGGTGACCAGGTAGACCACCTCCGTGGGCAAGCCCAGCGCTCCGGGCAGCAGCGATGTGCTGGCGGCCGTCACCCCGTACTGCACGCAGGCGACGGTCAGGTAACGGCGCGCCTGGTGCTGCAAGGGTAGCCCGAACTCCTCATCGTGCACCCACACGAACAGGCGCTGCAGCGTGAAGTGAACGGCGATCGCCAGCGCAAACCCGATCGGGAGAGCGGCCTGAAACGGCATACCGAGGATCGCCGCGAGGAAGGTGGTGGTGAGCAGGTACACGAGCGCGACGACCACGCCCGCGAGGACATAGCGCACGCCCTGGCCAGCCAGACTGGTATTGACTCGGACCCGCCCGAGGAGCGTACGGGCCGACCTCCGATCGCTCATCGCGGATCGGTCACGCGGCTCACCGGCGCGGCCCGCTCAGCGCCGCGCTCGTCGTCCCAACCGTAGCGGGACTCGACGATGTACTTGGGCCTGCGCCTGGACTCGTCGTAGGTGCGCCCGACGTACTCCCCGATCACGCCCAGCGACAACAGCTGGATGCCGCTGAAGAAGGCAACGGCCATCACGACGGTGGGGTTGCCGACCGGGAAGGCCACTCCCACCAGCTTCAGGACCAGGTAGGCGAGGGCCACGAGGAAGGCGAGCACAGAGAGCAGCACACCCGACAGCGAGATCATTTGCAGCGGGTAGCGCGAGAAGCCGATCACCCCGTTCAGCCCGATCAGGAGCGACCCGAAGAAGCGGTTGTACTTGCTCGACCCGGCATCCCGGCGGTCACGGTCGTAGAGCACGGAGGCCTGGCGAAAGCCCACGAGCGCGACCAGGCCGCGCAGGAAGCCGTGGTGCTCCTCCAGCGCCACCACGTTCTCCACGACACGCCGGCTGAGCAGCCGGAAGTCGCCGGTGTTGGGAGGGATGTCGATCTCGCTGATGCGCGCGATCACCTTGTAGCCGACCTTCGCGACGATCCGCTTGGGCAGCGTCTCCCCCGCCCGGCTACGCCGCTGTGCATAGACGACGTCATAGCCTTCGCGCCACCGCGCGACGAGCTCGGAGATCAGCTCGGGCGGGTCCTGCAGGTCGCAATCGATCACCACCACGGCGTCGCCGCTCGAGGCCTCGAGGCCCGCGAGGGTGGCCATCGGCTGCCCGAAGCGCCGAGAGAAGCGCAGCGCCTTCACCCGCCGGTCGCGCTCGTGCAGTGCCAGGATCAGCTCTTCGGTGCGGTCGGTGCAGGGATCGACGCTGAAGATGACCTCCCAGCTCATCCCGAGGCCGTCGAGGACGGCAGCGAGGCGCCGGTAGATCCGCTCGACGTTCTGCTCCTCGTTGTAGGTGGGGATCACGACGCTCAGCCTCGCCTCCGGACCGCGGCCGTTGGAGAGCGGGGAGCAGGGCGCCGGGCTCAGCGCCGATCCGGACGCGCTCACGTCCAGCGGGCCATTCATGCGTAGTCCCCCGCGCCCCATCGCTACAGCGTGAAGCCGGCGGCGACCGCGTCGCCGTGGAACATGCGAACGGTCTCCAGTGAGTACTGCTCGAGGCTCTTGCCCAAGCAGTCGAGCTTCTTCAGCAACTCGTGAGTGATGGTGATGATGTGACAACCCACCTGGTCGGCCTGCACCAGGTTCAGGATCTCTCGGGGTGAGGCCCAGATCAGTTCCGCGCGGGGAGCGCTGGCCATGATCTCCACCGAGCGGGCCATGATCGGCACCGGGTCGACACCGGCATCGGCGATCCGCCCCGCGAAGACCGAGATGCAGGAGGGCGCGCCGTGCTCCACGGCCGCCGTGATCGTCTCCACCTGGGCGGTCGTGAAGAGGGCGGTGACATTCACCTTGACGCCCTCCTCGGAGAGCTCGCGCACGAGCGCAGCGAGCGGCTCGCCCCTGGTGGTGGTGACGGGGACCTTGACGTACACGTTCTCGCCCCACGAAGCGATCAGACGCGCCTGGCGCGCGATCTCCGGCGAGTCGTCGGCGAAGACCTCGAAGGAGATGGGGTGCTCGGTGACGCGCTCGAGCAGGCGACGGGCGAACTCGGCGTAGCTGCGCAGGCCGGCCTTGCGCATCAACGTGGGGTTGGTGGTGAACCCCTCGATCCGCGGATCGGCGGCGAGTGCCAGGATGCCGTCGAGGTCGGCACCATCGGCGAAGATGCGCGTGGAGATGCGATCGAGCATTGTTGAATCACCCGCGGGCGACCATACGAGGTTCACTTTCGCGGAATTGTTTCCCACCGATCCCTGAGCGGGAATTGGCCTCTACAGCAAGATCCACGGCCCAGAGATCAGGAGAACTGTTTTCGACTGCCGCTCGGCTCACCGCCTCCGCCACACGCACGTGCAGGCTCTAGAGACACTCGCGCCCAACTCAGGGGCCGTTTGCCCCGCGTGGGAGCGGTGGCGCGGATTCAACCTTTCCTGCGAGCGATCTCACGCATACGCTGCGCGCATGTCCAGCTCGATCGACGTCGTAATCGTGGCCTACAACCGCTACGAGCTCACCGACAGCTGCCTGCGCCACCTGCGGGCGCAGACGACCGCGCATCACGTGATCGTCCTCGACAACGGCTCCACCGACGACACCCGCGCCCGGCTGCGCGCGGAGTGGCCGGCCGCGCAGCTGGAGTACCTCGATCAGAACTGTGGCTACCCCGAAGCCGGTAACCGTGCCGTGGCGGCGGGCTCCGGCGAAGTGGTGGTGCTGCTCAACAACGACGTCGACGTCCGTCCCGACTTCCTGGAGCGTCTGGTGGCGCCACTGGAGCAGGACCCTCAGGTCGGGTCCGTGGCGGCCCTGCTGCTCCAGCCCGGCGAGCGCCTGATCGACAGCGCCGGGCTCGCCGCCGACGTGACACTGGGAGGATTTCCCCGGCTGCAGGGCCTGGACGTCGCGCAGGCGAGCCGTGCGCGGCCGGTCCTCGCCGGCACGGCTGGCACGGCGGCCGCCTACCGACG
>JBOGYA010000158.1:0-6695 GCA_050696515.1 Solirubrobacteraceae bacterium | reverse complement strand
CGTGGGCAGGTGGGAATTGGGCCCCACCCCCCCGTAGTCGAGCACGCGCTGGAAGCCGGGCTGGGTGGCCAGCAGCGCGGCTACCCGCTGCGCCTCACCGGCGGCCGCGGGGTCGCTGCGCACGTCGGCGGCGGCCGGCACGAGCGCCACCACACCGTATTCGGCCGACTGTCCGGTGGCGTGCTTGATCGCGCGCAGCACCTGCTGGTTCTGCGCATTGTGAGCCTGGAATTCGGAGTTTTCGCTCTTGAGGATCGTGAGGACCGGAGCGCCGATCGCCGCTGCGAGCAGGAACACCGCGCCGGCGATGAACAGGACGCGCCGTGTGCGCTCGGTGGCTAGCCTCGCTAGGCGGTCGATCATTGCCTCGCCGAACCTCTCAGCCATGCGGTCTGCCGCGCCACGCTCGGCACCATACCAAATATTATGAGTGAGTGCTAACTAACTTCTAGAGGGATCTGGGGGAGGGGGTTCTGGGGGAGGGCCTGCCATCCCCCAGCCTTCTTACTCCTCCGCCTCGCGCCACACCTCGACGGAGACTTCCTCGACCGGCAGCGGGATCGGGGGCTCGGGCTTGGTCGCCTTGACCCACACGGCTTCCACCTCGTAGTCGGCGAGCAGCCGGTCGGCGATCGTGCTGCACAGCCGCTCGAGCGTGCGGTGGGAGCGCTGCTGGGCGATCAGCGCGACGAGCTGGCAGACCTCACCGTAGTCGACGGTGTCCTCGACGCGATCGGTGAGGGTGGCGTCGGTCTCGCCGAGCTCCAGGCGCAGGTCGAGCATCAGCCGCTGGCCGACCTCGCGCTCGGCCTCGCTGACGCCGTGGTGGGTGTAGAGGGAGAGGCCCGTGATCTCGATCGTCACCGACTCGACGCCCTGCTCGCGCTCCTCCTCTACGTCCTCCTCGCCCTCCTCGCCTTCCTCGTCTTCCTCGTACTGCTCGGGCTCCTCGGCCGGACCCTCTCGCTCCGGCCCCTCGCCCCAGCTCTCCCCCTGCGGCCCTGCCGCGCCGCTCTCCTCCGCGGCGTCCCCGGCGGGAGCCTCGTCCGCGTTCATGTCCTCGTCCTCGGTCATCGCGCGCCCAACGTAGCAGCGGCCACCGCGAGCGCGGCGCGCACGGGGGCGACGTCGTGCACACGCAGCACTTCCGCCCCGCGCTCGTAGGCGAGCACGCAGGTGGCGATCGTCCCGGGGAGCCGATCTGCCGGCCCCGCATCCCTGTCGTCATCGGCGAGAATGCGCCCGAGGAAGCTCTTGCGCGAGGTCCCCACCACCAGCGGGCGACCGAGCGCAGCGAGCTCGGGCAGGCGGCGCAGCAGCTGGAGGTTGTGCTCGAGCGTCTTGCCGAACCCGATCCCCGGGTCGAGCAGCACCCGCTCCTCGGCGATCCCCTCCGCCACGGCGAACGCGAGGCGCTCCCCGAGGAACGCCTTGACGTCGTCGACCACGTCGTCGTATTGAGGCCCACCCGCCGCGCGCTGCATCGTGCGGGGCTCGCCGAGCATGTGCATCAGGCAGCACTCCGCGCCGCTCTGCGCCACCACCGCCGCCATCTCGGGATCGCCGCGCAGCGCGGTGACGTCGTTGACGAGCGCGGCCCCCGTCTCCAGCGCCGCGCGGGCGACTGACGCCTTAGAGGTGTCAATCGAGATCGCCGGGCGGGTGGAGCTCGACTCCACGAGCCCCTCGACCACGGGCAGCACCCGCCGCAGCTCCTCCGCGGCCTCCACCGGCTCGGCTCCCGGCCGCGTGGATTCCCCGCCGACGTCGAGGATGTCGGCCCCCTCCTGCGCCAGCTCCAGCCCGTGGGCGACCGCGGCGGCGTGGTCGAGGAACAGCCCCCCGTCGGAGAACGAGTCGGGCGTCACGTTCACGACGCCCATCAGGCGGAAGCCGCCTGAGGCATCCACGTCAGAGCTCAGGCCAACTCGGGGCGCTCGGGGTCCGTGCCTCTGATGTCTGCGGTCCCGCCCGCGAGGCCGGGGCGGGGCAGCGGCCGTGGGGCTTCGCGGCCCGCCGGGCGGTCGGCGGGCGCGGGCGGCGGCGCGGGGAGCTCGGGGACGGCGTGCTCGTCGTCGGCTCCGAACACTTCCCGCTCGCTCTTGCCCTCCAGCAGCGCGTTGAACTCCTCCTTCTCGAGCGTCTCGCGCTTGACGAGCACCTCGGAGAGCGAGCCGAGGTGCTCGCGGTGCTCGGTGAGGATGTCGCGGGCGCGCTGGTGGGCGGCCTCGATGATGCGCCGCACCTCGTCATCGATCTCGCGGGCAATCTCGTCGGAGTAGTCGGGCTCGGTGGAGAACTCGCGGCCGAGGAACGGCTGTGAGTGCTCGTGGCCGAACACCCGCGGGCCGAGCTTCTCGGACATACCGAAGCGCATCACCATCTGCTTGGCGGTCGCGGTGACCTTCTCGAGGTCGTTGGAGGCGCCGGTGGTGATCTCGCCGAAGACGATCTCCTCCGCGGCGCGCCCGCCGAGGGTCATCGCCATCGTGTCGTTGAGCTCCGCGCGGGTGGTCAGGAAGCGGTCCTCCTGGGGCATCGAAATCGTGTAGCCGAGCGCCTGGCCGCGGGAGATCACGGAGATCTTGTGCACGGGGTCGGAGTGCTCGAGGTAGTGGCCGACGATCGCGTGGCCCATCTCGTGGTAGGCGGTGATCAGGCGCTCTTTCTCGCTCATCACGCGCGTCTTCTTCTCGGGGCCGGCGATCACGCGCATGATCCCCTCCTCGAGCTCTTCCTGGCCGATTTCGCGCTTGCCGGTGCGCGCGGACAGCAGCGCGGCCTCGTTGATCAGGTTCGAGAGGTCCGCGCCGGTGAAGCCGGGGGTCTGGCCGGCGAGCGCGTCGATGTCGATCACCTTCGCCAGCGGCTTGCCGCGGGTGTGGACTTCGAGGATCTTCGCGCGGCCCTTGCGGTCGGGGCGATCGACGGCGATCTGGCGGTCGAAGCGCCCGGGGCGCAGCAGCGCGGGGTCGAGGATGTCGGGCCGGTTGGTGGCCGCGATCATGATGATGTTGTCCTTCGCCTCGAAGCCGTCCATCTCGACGAGCAGCTGGTTGAGCGTCTGCTCGCGCTCGTCGTGGCCGCCGCCAAGTCCGGCGCCGCGGTGGCGCCCGACGGCGTCGATCTCGTCCATGAAGATGATGCACGGGGAGTTCTGCTTGGCCTGCTCGAAGAGGTCGCGCACGCGCGAGGCGCCGACGCCGACGAACATCTCCACGAAGTCCGAGCCGGAGATCGAGAAGAACGGCACGCCCGCCTCGCCGGCGACGGCGCGGGCCAGCAGCGTCTTGCCGGTGCCCGGCGGCCCGTACAGCAGCACGCCGGTGGGGATGCGCGCGCCGAGCGCCTGGAACTTCTTGGGGTTCTCCAGGAACTCCTTGATCTCGTGCAGCTCCTCCACGGCCTCGTCGACCCCGGCGACGTCGCGGAAGGTGATCTTGGGGGAGTCCGCGGAGAGCCGCTTGGCGCGGGACTTGCCGAAGGACATCACCTTCGAGCCCCCGCCCTGGACCTGGTTGAGCAGGAAGATCCAGATGCCGAGGAAGATGATGAACGGCAGCGCGAACGAGAGCAGCGAGAGCAGGATGCTGCTCTTGTTGGCTTCGATGTTGTAGTGGACGCCGGCGGTGTTGAGCTGTTTGATCAGTTCGGGCGCGGCCTGGTCGACGAAGCCGATTTCGTAGTTTTCCTTCTTGCCCGTCTGCTTGCTCTTGACGTTGACTTCGAGGGCGTTCGACTTGGTCTTGAACTTGACCGATTCGACTTCGCCCTGCGGGATTTCCTTGGTGACGAGCGTCTGGTAGGTGTGCGAGGGCCCGCCGCCGGAGCCGCTCGTCAACATTTTCGAGGCGAAAAACGCCAGCACGACCACAAGCAGGATCGGGAATGCGGCGCTCTTGAAGAAACGGCTCATGGTGAGATCGTCAGGTGCAGACGGCGGCTCTAGTTGACTTGAAAGCGAGGGGCCCGGCTCGCCGGCCTGCGGCCGGCTGCGCCACCCTCTATGCGGCTACCAGCCGTCTAGCGTACCACGGCGGTCCGGATTTTCTGGTTCGAGCGGGAGCTCATGGCCCCTCCAACGCAGCCACGAAGGGAAGGTTGCGGTGGCGCTCGGCGTAGTCGAGGCCGTAGCCGATCACGAAGCGGTCCGGGATCTCGAAGCCGACGTAGCGAGTCGGGAGATCAACCTTGCATCTCTCGGGCTTGGTCAGCAGCGCGCACACCTCCAGCGTGCGGGGGTCGCGGGAGCCGAGGTTGCGCAGCAGGTACTGGAGCGTCAGCCCGGAGTCGACGATGTCCTCGACGATCAACACGTCGCGACCCTCGATTGCGACGTCGAGGTCCTTGAGGATCCGCACCACCCCGGAGGAGTCGGTGGCGGAGCCGTAGGAGGCGACCGCCATGAAGTCCACCTCCACCGGTATCTCGATCAAGCGCATGATGTCGGCGAGGAACAGCATCGCCCCCTTGAGCACCCCGACGAGCAGCAGCGGGCCGGCGGCGCCGGCGTAGTCGCGCGAAATCTCATGTGCAAGCTCGGCGACGCGCAGGCGCAGCTCCTCGGCGCCGACGAGCACTTCGCCGACCTCGGACGCGGGGTCGGGAGCGCCGCCTGGATGTGCGGGCACGACGCGCTCCGGGGGCATGACGGCCACGTGGGGAGTGTAGGGCCTCGGGGCGCTCAGCTCCGCGGCGGAAGCTTGACCATACGCAGGCGGCCGTCCTCGATCACGGCGCCGACGAGCCCCCCGACGTGCAGCTCGGCGCGCCCGCCACGACGGGCGAGCGCGAGGATCTCCCGTACACGGGCACCGGCCTGGGGCACATACGTGCCGGCGACCTGCTCGGCGAGGCGCACGACCACCAGGCGCGCGAGCGCCGGGGGCAGATCCTGCAGCCGCTCGATCGCGACGCTCGGGCCACCGCCGTACCCGTGCAGGCCGCCTCCCAGCGTGGCGCAGTCGCGTTCCAGCTCCGCTTCGACCAGCGCATCGAGCACCTCCGCCTCCTCGCGCAGCAGCTGCGCGGTGCGCAGCACGTTCTCCCGCGCGGCGGGGTGCACCGTGTCGAGCGCCGGTACGAGCCGGTTGCGCACACGCGCGCGCGCGTACCGCTCGTCGTCGGTGCTCGAGTCCTCCCGCCCTGTGAGGCCGCGCGCGCGGCAGTAGGCGGCGGTCTGCTCGCGCGTGAGCTCCAGCAGCGGTCGCACGAGACGGCCTTCGCGCGGGGCCATCCCCAGCAGCGCGCGCCTGCCGGGGGCGGCGGCGAGGCGGTAGAGGACCGTCTCGACCTGGTCGGTGGCGGTGTGGCCGGTGGCGATCGGGATCGTCTCGACCTGGCCGGTGGCAGCGCGGCCCGTGGCGATCGACCCCTCGTACTGGCGCGCGAGGTCCGCGGCGGCCCTGTAGCGCAGCTCGCGGGCCCACGCCTGCAGGTTGCCCGGGGGGGCGGGGTCGCCTGCGGCGCGGGCGCGTACCACCTCCAGCGCTACCCCCAGCCGCTCGCACAGCTCCCGGCAGTGGCGCTCGTCGCCGTCGGCCTCGGGCCGCAGGCCGTAGTTGACGTGCAGCGCGCGCACGCTCGGAGCTCCGCAGAGGCTCACCGCGAGGTCGAGCAGGCACACCGAGTCGCGCCCCCCAGAGAGCATTGCCACGATGAGGCGGGTGGACACCGGATCGTCCGCCGGCAGCAGCCCGCCTGCTCGCACCTGCTCGCGCACCTCCTCGGGGGTCATCGCGACGACTTTCTCCGCGGGAGTCATCCTCCCGCCGAGGCAAGAAACAGCTCGGTGGGCTCGGAGAAGCCCTTGAGGCCGACCTTGCCGATCAGCTTGAAGGCGAGGCCGTCCACCCCCTCGGCGAGGTCCACGACCGTGCGCGTCACGAGCACCTCCCCGCCGGCCGCGCGGGCGACCACGCGCGCGGCCTGGTTGACCTCGCGGCCGTAGTAGTCCCCGTCGCGGTAGATCGCCTCCCCGTAGTGGATGCCGATGCGCGGCGGCGGGACCCCCGCGGGGGCCTGCGCCTGGAAGCCGACGGCCCACCGCGTCAGCCCGACCGGTTCGGGGGCGACGACCATCACCTCGTCGCCGAGCGTCTTGAGCACGCGGGCGTCGATCGGCAGGGTGCGCTCGACCTCTTCGACGAAGCGCTCCACCGCGCTCACTGCGTGCTCGTCGCCCTGCTCCTCGGTGAGGCGGGTGTAGCCGGCGAGGTCGGCGAACGCGATCGCCACGCGCAGGCGCCCCTCCCGGAATGCCCGCTCGCCCATGTCGGCCTCCATGTGGCCGATCACGTCCTGCTCAACGAAATGCGCGAGATAGCGCCCGTGCACCCAGGTCATCAACGGCGTGATGAACGGCACGAGCTCGCGCACGATGCCGTCCATCTGCTCGCCGATCTGCCGGCCCGAGACCCCGGAGCGCATCAGCGGCTCGTGGATGTACATGTGCACCAGCCGCACCTCGGTTTCGGCGATCTGCGCGAGCGCCTGCCCGTAGACGCGGGCGATCTGGATGAAGGCCGTCTCGGGCAGGCCGGCCTCCAGCACCGCCGCGACGTACTTGAGCATCTCCAGGTCCTCGTCGGAGATCGAGTCCACCGACAGCGTGCTCAGGCCCATGGCCGCGACGATGCGTTCGATCAGCTCGGGTGAGAGCCCTGTCTGGCGAGCGGTCTGCCGGAGTGTGTGGC
>JBOGYA010000157.1:0-6749 GCA_050696515.1 Solirubrobacteraceae bacterium | reverse complement strand
CCAGCGCCCCAGTCACCGCCGCGATCGTCCCCGGGCCGATCTCATGGCCGCGCGCGATCAAATCCGAGAGCTCCCTCACCACCCGCTCCCCCGCCCGCATCTCCCCTTCCGAGCCGTCCAACGTCAGCAGGTTGCCGCGCAGGAACACCCTGCACTCCAGGTGGCCCTCCAGCGCCCGCAGCACCGCATCCTGGCTGCCCGCCAGCTCCGCCGCCACATCGCCCGGCAGCTCGATCTGGGTCCTCATCCCGCCCGCCTCAGGGCCATGACGCAGATCCTCAGAACGCCGCCGCGCAGACGCCCTTCCGCCCGCGGGCGTAGCCGCAGGACGAAGGCGCCCGACCGCGCGGCCCGCCTCATCCGCCAAGCGCCGCCCGCACCAGCCCCGAGACCCGCTTGCCGTCCGCGCGGCCATCGACCGCCGCCATCGCCAAGCCCATTGCGCGACCCATGTCTCTGACCGACTCCACTCCGCTGTCGCGCACCGCCCGCTCCACGATCTCCCGCAGCTCGGCTTCGGGCAGCTCCGCCGGCAGATACCCCGCGATCAGCTCCGCCTCGCTCTCCTCGCCCGCCGCCAACTCCGCGCGGCCGGCCTCACGGTACGCCTCCGCCGCCTCGAGACGGCGCTTGCGCTCGCGGCGCAGCACCGCCAGCTCGTCGTCCCCGCCCTCCTTCGAGGCCTTCTGCAACTCCGAGAGCACCATCCGCAACGCGCCCACGCGCGCTTTCTCTCCGGCCTTCATCGCGGTTGCCAGGTCGCTCTTGAGCTGCTCCTCGACGGTCACTTGTGGCTCAAGGATAGCCGTGCCATGGCGTCTGTCGAGCCGCGCGGCGCGCCCTTCACATCGGCTTCACGGACACGCCGGCTGCATTCGGCGCCCCGCCACAGCGCACTCCGGCTCACACCGGCGTCGCCCGCAGGCCGTCCGCGTACAGCTCCCCCACGCTCACATCCACGAGCTCCCCGGCGCCCGCCGCGCCCGCCGGCAGGTAGCAGCGCGTGTAGTCGGCCGTGTACCCCGCGCACTGCGTGTCCGCCACCTTGTCCACCAACACCCGCTCGGACCCGCCGAGCTTCGCCGCGCGGTGGTGGCGCGAGCGCACCTCTGAGAGGCCCCGCAGCTCCCGCGAGCGGCGCTTCTTCTCCTCCGCCGGGACCCTGTCGCCGAGCGCCTCCGCCTCCGTCCCCGGGCGCGGCGAGTAGGAGAACGCGTGCACCTTGCTTATCCCCGCCTCGCCCACCAGCCTGAGCGTCCGCTCGAACGCCGCCTCGTCCTCGTTGGGGAAGCCCACGATGATGTCCGTCGTCACGTTCACTTCCGGCACCGCCTCCCGTAGCGCCCCGATCGCCTCGAGGTACTCGTCCGCGGTGTAGTGGCGGCCCATCGCCCTCAGCACCTCGTCGTCGCCCGACTGCATCGGCACGTGCAGGTGCGGGCACACCTTCGGCTCCTCCCGCAGCGCCTCGACGAGCGAGTCCCGTACGTGGATCACCTCGACCGAGGAGAGCCGCACCCGCTCCACGCCCTCCACTCGCGCGGCCCTTGCCATCAGCTCCCCGAGCTCGAGGCCCTCCTGCGGGTCGCGGTAGTCGCCCACGCTGATCCCCGTCATCACGACCTCCGGCTGGCCCTGCGCCACGCGAGCCCGCACCTCCTCCAACACGGCCGCAGCGGGCCGCGAGCGCGCGGGGCCGCGCACCGTCGGGATGATGCAGTACGCGCAGTGGCAGTCGCACCCGTCCTGCACCTTCACGAAGCCCCTGGTTCGCGCCGCCGCGGAGCGGCCCTCCGGGATGTGCACAGCGCCAACTTCCCGCGTTACGTACGCCGCCGGCTGGAGCCCGTCAGGGCGGAAGCTCATCATCTTTTTTGTGCGGCCCACCACGGCCTCATGCTCCAGATCCACGCACCCTCCGAGCGCACCAGCCATCGCCTGCGCCACGTCCTCCGCCGTGCCCGTGAACGGCCGCACCGCCGGGTCGATCTCCGCGAACTGCTGCGCGCGCAGGTTCACCGCGCAGCCGCCCACGTACACCTCGCGCGCGCTCTGCAGCGAGCGGCGCACCGACTGGCGCGACTTCGCCTCAGCCTCGCCGGTGATGCAGCACGTGTTGATCACGTGCAGCTCCGCCTCCGCCTCCGGCGCCTCCTCGTGTCCCGCCGCCAGCAGCGCTCGACGCGCGAGCATAGCGTCCGCGTGGGACACCTTGCAGCCGAGGAACTTCACCGCGAAGCGCATCGTTCGCGCAGGGTAGCGCCGCGCGGGGTGCCTTTCCCTCAAGCGGCCACGCCCGCACCCACACGGGTGCCAAGGCCCCACGGACCTATGCGCTGGACAGCGGCGCGATCACGCGTATCTCGTTGCCCGCCGTCGTATCCTCGCTCCCGTTGAGGCCGGCTGTCAACCGCAGGTCATCCACCCGTTCGACCTGCCTGTCGAGCTGGCGCGTGCGCGTGTCCATGAGCTCGGCGTAGGCCCTGCGCGAGCTCTCCAGGGCGCGATCGACCTTGTCCATCTGGTCCTTGAACATGCCCCACTGCTTGTTGAACCCCCCAAGCGCCCTTAAGATCTCGTTGGTCTGCTGGGCCAGCTTGAAGTTCTCGCTCGCCTGGCGGATGACGGCGAGGATCGCGAACAGGGTGAGCGGCGAGCAGAGCACCACCTTGCGCTGGAGCGCCTCGTCGAGCAGCTCGGGGTCATTTTCGTGGATGAACCCGTATACCTGCTCGTTGGGGATGAAGATGAGCATGTAATCGAGCGTGCCGCCCTCGGGATCGATGTAGTCGCGCGTCGTCACCTCCTTGATCCGCGCGCGCACGTCGTGCTTAAACGCCTTCGCGGCAGCTTCGCACTCCTGCTCGGAGGAGCCCGTCAGGTAGCGCTGGTATTGAGTCATCGGTGTCTTGACATCCATGTTCAGCCGCTGCCCCTGCACGTCGAACGTGAAGTCCGGCCGGGAGACGCCACCGGCGGTCTGCTGCTGCTTGCGGTACTGGACACCCTCGATGAACCCGGCGACCCGCAGCACGTCCTCGGCCATGCGCTCGCCCCACTGGCCACGCGTCTGCGACCCCGACAGAACCTCGTTGAGGCGGCCCGTCTCGGAGCGCAGCAGTTCGGTCTGCTGCTTGCTCTCGCGCGTGACGGTCTCGAGCTTGACCAGGCTCTCGCCGCGCTTCTTGTCGACATCGCGCATCAGCTCGCGCAGCGTGCCCAACTCTTTTCGAACCTCCACGAGTCCCTGGTCGATCTCGGTTTGACGGGCCTTGAGCTGCTCCTCCCCGCGCCCGGTCTCCTGCTCGAGGACCGCCTTGTTGTGAGCGACCAGCTGCTCGACGCCCGCCTTCTGGATCTCGCCCTGGACGCGCGCGAGGTCCGAGTGGAACGCCGCGACGATCCTGTCGGTCTCGCTCGGGTCCAGCTGCGCCTGGGCTGCACGGCCCTGGCGCGCTAGCAGGATGAAGACGAGGGCGATCAGGAGGATCAGCAGAGCGGCGAGCACGTAGAGCATCGGCCGATTATGAGCGCTCGACCGGCGGAACTATCGTTACAGCTGGTCTCGCCCCTCACCCCGTTCAGCCGTCGTTTCCCGCTCCTCGTGCTCCAGCGCCGGCGGGTGGCCCAGCTGGCCGAGCTCCGAGGTGTCCCTGTCGAACAGCAGCGCCACCGTCCAGTCCACCACCAGGCGCAGCTTGCGCTTGTAACCCGGCATGTTCGCCAGGTGGTAGGTGCGCGCCAAAAACCACGCCGGGAAGCCCCTCCACCTGATCCCCACCGTGCTCGCCACCGCTTGGTGGCGGCCCAGGTCCACGAACACCCCCAGCGTCCTGTACTTGAATGGGCGCACCCTCCCCCCCGCACCCAGCTCCGCCGCCACGTTGCGCGCCACCCGCCGGCCCTGGCGGATCGCGTGCTGGGCGGTCGGCGGCGAGGAGCTGCCCCTGCGCGCCGGGTCCGGCACCGCCGCCGCATCGCCGATCGCCCACACGTTGCCGTGGCCCTTCGCCCGCATCGTGCGGTCCACCTCGATCCGCCCCCCTTCGTTCAGCTCGAGCCCCAGGCGGGCCACCACCGGGTTGGGCCTCACTCCCGCGGTCCACACCACCGTGCGCGCGCCGATCGACTCTCCGCTGCTCAGACGCACCGTGCGGTCTGAGACCTGCGCGATCGTCGTGCCCGTGCGGATCTCGATGCCGCGGCCCCGCAGCTCGCGTTCCGCGAACGCCGCCAGGCTCGGCGCCACCTCCGGCATCACCCGCTCCCGCGCCTCCACCAGCACCCATCGCATCCCCTGCACCCTGCAGCGGGGGTACATGTCGATCACGTCGCCCATGAAGTCCTGCAGCTCCGCCAGCCCCTCCACGCCCGCGTACCCGGCGCCGACGAACACGAACGTCAGGTACCCCGCCCGCTCCCGCGCGCCGGGGACCGTCTCCCCCGCCTCCAGCATCGCTATCACCCGGTTGCGCAGTGCGATCGCATCCGCCAGCGTCTTGAAGCCGATCGCGTGCTCCACCAAGCCCGGGACCCGCCGCGTGCGCGAGATCGACCCCAACGCCACGATCAGCTGGTCGTAGCGCAGCTCCTGGCGCTCACCGTCCGGGGAGTCCACCAGCAGCCGCCCCCGCCGCGGGTCCGCTCCCGCGACCCGGCCGAGCCGCAGGTCGGTGCGCCGCAGCTGCTCGCGCAGCGGCACCACCACGTGGCGCGGCTCCAGCGTCCCCGCCGCCGCCCCCGGCAGCAGCGGCGTGAACAGCAGGAAGTTCACATCGCTCACCAGCGTCACCCGCGCGCTCTGGCGCGGCAGCACCCGCTCCAGCGTCCGCGCGGCGTAGAAGCCCCCGAAGCCACCGCCCGCGATCACCACGTCCCACGCCATTGCGCTGCACGCTACGGGTCGCACGCGGTAGAGGCCAATGTCACGAGTCCGCCGACCCAATAAGGTGCCCGCCATGGACGCATCGCTCTACGCCGACGCCCTCGCGCCGTTTGCCGCCGAAGCGCAGCGGCTGCTCCCCTCTGGGGCAGAGGTGTTCGACGCCCACACCCACCTTGGGCTCGACGAGGACGGGCGCTCGCTGTCGCTCTCCGAGCTGCTCGCTCAGCTCGACGAGGCGGGCGCCCGGCGTGCGTGCGTGTTCCCCCTGCACGACCCCGAGCGCCACCCCGCCTACCGCGTGCCCAACGACCGCGTGCTCGCGTGGACGCGCGAAAGCGAAGGCCGGCTGATCCCCTTCTGCCGCCTGGACCCCTTCGAGGAGCCCGTCGCCGAGGCCGAGCGCTGCCTCGCCGCGGGCGCGCGCGGGATCAAGCTCCACCCCCGCGCCCAGTCCTTCGCCTTCGACGGACACGAGCTCGAGGGCATCTTCGCCGTCGCCGCTGAGGCCCGCGTGCCGATCCTGATCCACGCCGGTCGCGGCCTGCCCCCGATCGCCCGTGGCCTCGCCGAGCTCGCGCTGCGCCACCCCGATGTCGTGCTGATCCTCGCGCACGGCGCGATCTGCGACCAGGGGATCCTCACCTCGCTGCTCGCCGACCACCCCGGCGTGCTCTACGACATCTCATGCTTCTTCGCGCTCGACGTGCTCGAGCTGTTCGCGCGCGTCCCCGCCGAGCGGATCGTGTTCGCCTCCGACCCCCCCTACGGGCGCCCGCAGTCCGCTCTCTACATGGCGCTGCGGATCGCCACCCACGCCGGCCTGGACGAGCGCGCTCTGCGCGGGCTGCTCGGGGAGACCGTCGCCGGGCTCTTCGACGGCCGCGGGCTGCCCCCCGTCGCGCCCCCCCGGCGCGGGTCCTCGATCACGCTCTCCGGGCGCCTCGCGCGGGTGTACGGCTACGGCTCCCTCACCGGGCCCGCCCTCTTCGCCGGCGTCCCCGAGCAGGCGCTCGCGATGCTCGAAATGGCGATCGCCGCCTGCCGCGACCCCGAGCCGGGAGACGTCGGCGAGGCGCTCGAGGCGATCGGCTCCGCGCTCACGGCCGCCGCGGCGCTGCTGCATAGCGAGGACGGTGTGCGGCCTGCGATCGACCTGCTCTACCGCGCGATGGCCCGCGCCGTCACCGAGGTCGCGGACCCCGCTTGAGGCTGCTGCACGCCGGGGGGTGGGCAGACCACCTTTCCGCGCCGTCACCGTGTCGCGGACCCAGCCTGAGGCGGCTGCACGCGCGGGGACGTGAGCGAGACTGAGCGGGACACTTCGGGGCCGCTACCGAAGTTCCCGATCTCGCCTGAGTGTTCGAACAAAAGACGGAAAATGCGCGCTCGTCGAGTAAATATCGTCGAAAGCTATTGACATGGCGCCATATGTCTGCATAGGTTCCGCCCTTGAGAATGCTGCCTTCCTTGAGAATGCCTGTCCGAATCCCTGGACGCAGGGGCGCTTTCGCGCTGCTGCTGGGCGCAGTCTTACTCCTGGCTGGCGCGCGGGGAGCTAGAGCCGAAACTTACAAGCACGCCGTTGAAACCACCTCTGGGCTCGCGCACTTCTGGCCGATGGGCGAGGGCAGCGGCGAAACCTCATTCGCGGACATCATCGGCGGCGCGAACGCCGAAGTCCTGGGTGGGGTGACGCTCGGAGAACCCGGCGGCCTGATCGGGGATCCTTCGACCTCCGCGCTGTTCAACGGCTCCTCCGGCGCCGCGCGCGCGAGCATCGACCTGTCGGGCACACACGAGCTCACCGTTGAGTTCTGGATGAAGTGGAGCTCCTACGGCGCTGACGACCACCTCGCGATGGAGT
>JBOGYA010000156.1:0-6783 GCA_050696515.1 Solirubrobacteraceae bacterium | reverse complement strand
GGGCGCCGGTGTGCATGCGGCGGTTTGGCCGTACGCGGTGCTCGTCCCGTATTCGAACTCGCACGAGGCGACTTCTTCGCCTTCGGGGTTCACGACCCCTTCGAGCTTCACCGCCGTCCGCTGGCTCAACACCACGCCCGCCGCGCCCGTGGTCGCTTCCGGCGTGGGAACCGACGCGCCGAACACATCGACCGCGGCCGTGCCTGCGTCTGAGACGTACACCTGCCCGGTCGAGCTGACCGCGACACCATCGGGTGTGGACAGCGGCCCGGATGGTGTTTCGGCGATCCTCCCGATGTATTTCCCGGATGCGTCGAACTGGTCGATGACTTTGTTCGCGGCGTCGACCACGTAGAGATCTCCGGTGGATTCTTCGACGGCGAGGGCCACCGGTTCGAAGGCGCCCGAGGGGCCACTGAAATGGCCCTGGTAGACATGTGCGGCGTTGTACTCGTCCACGAACCCGCGCCCCGGGTTGGCCAGGTAGAGCGTGCCGGTCGCTCCGTCGATCGCGATATCGCCCTCGAACGCGGGCCCACCAATCAACGTCCTGAAATCGTATCCCTCTTCCGGCTGGGGCAGTTCTGTGCCCGGTCCCACCAGCTTCCCTTCGGCATCTGTCACCTCGACCTGGATCCCCGAGGTTACCGCGTTTCCTATCACATACACTTCGCCGCGGTGAGGCCCACTGGAGTTGTCGATCGCGAGGTACTCCACGCCTGCCACCAGTTCCTTTTCCTGCAAGAGCTTGTATTTGCCGCCGCCTTCGGGCTTGAGCACATCCACAATGCCCTGACCGCTCTTGATTTCTCCGACATACACGTCACCCGTGGCGCCGACCACCACACTACGCAAGAACGAGCCAGTGAAACTCAGCTGTCCGGTGAACACGTCGCTGGAGTTGAACAGATCGACAACGCTGCCTGCCGCGTCTGGGACGAGCAGGTTCCCGCCTGAGTCGAACGTCAACTGCCACGGCTGCCCGAGCGCGCTGCCGTTCGCTTCGGCGATCTTCGAGAGGTACGGGTGGACGAAGAACCCCAGCGCGGGAGCGCTCGAGAACACCATGCCCCCGGCGAGCAGGCCGACACTGCAGAGACCGACCGTGACAGCTCTACGAACCCTCATCATCACTTCCCCCCTCCTCTGCTGGCGCCATGAGCACGACCGGACCCCCCAGGCCGCCGGCCCTTCAGCTTATGCCCCCTCGGTCTCCCGCCGCCGGCGCCGGCCCTGCCATGTCCCGCCGCGTGAGCAGCCGGCCTGCTCGCGGCCTTCGCCGTGCTCACGCTCGGCGCAGGGGCGAGCAGAATCGCGGGAACGAGCGAGGGAGCCACCGGCACGCTCAGCGCCGCGGACGGGTAGGACGCCGTCGTGAACGTCTCGTCGACCCCGTAGCCCGTGCCGAACGCATTCGTCGCGACGATCCGGTAGTGGTAGGTCGTGCCCGGCGCGAGGCCCTGCAACGCGGACATGAATGTCTGCGTGCCCGGTTCCATGCCGGCGTCGCCGAAGATCCGCGTGCCGTAGCTCGTATCGACACCGAGATCGAACTCGTAGACCGTCTCGAACCCCTGCGTATCGATCGCCCCCGTCAGCGTCGCGGCGCTCTGCGCCACACCGCCCGCCTGCCCAGTGCTCACCACCGGCGGCCCCGCAGCAGCCGCAGCCGCCCGCGCCACAGGACCGGCGACGACGCCCACCGCCAGCGCGGCGAGACCCGCGAGGACTGCTCTCCGTGTCTTGGTCATCGGCTGCTCCCTCCGTGCGTGCTGTGACTGGCCGTTTGTGCTCGGTGGCGCCTACTGGCCTTCCTCGCCCTCCTGGCCTTCTTGGCCTTCTTGGCTTTAGGGCATCCGGTGACCTGGATCGGCGTGTTCTGCTTCAGCTGCGCGCCGTCCTGCGCGACGAACTGCGTCGGCATCACGAGTCTGTCCTTGCAGAGGTTCCCGTTCGCCGCGAGCGCCGAGAACGGGCCCTGCGGCAGGAACAGCTCGAACGAGCTCACCGGGACATCCGGGATGTTCGTGAACGTCGAGCTCGTGATCCCCGCCTTCGAGATAAACGTTTCCCCGATGAGATTCACCCGCACCCCGTACCCCTGCAGCACCGCGACGAGGTTCGGGAACGCCGCGCCACCGTGCGAGACGAAGTACACCGGGCCCCGCAGCTGCACTGGCAGGACCGGCGTCACCGCCTGCACCGCGCCGATCACCGACGCCGCCGGACACCCCGCGGGATTCGCTTCGAACACCGTGTCCGGGCACGCCTTCTGCAACGTCGTCAACCGGGAGGGCAGCTGCTTGGGGAGTTCCACCCTGACATGCGCGATATTCGACTGCGCGCCAAGCGGGAACACCAGTTTCGCGTCCAGGCTCGCACCCCCCGCTTTCGACGTTTTACCCGAGGTCGCGACGCTGAACTTCGGGCCGAACGACAGGCCCGCGCACCCCGCGACCGCGAACGGCGTGGACTCTTCAGTCTGCGTGCCCTGGGACCCGGAGATCGTCGCGGTGATATGCATCTGCGCGCAGTCGGTCGGGTTGAAGATGAACCCCGGCCGGTTGATCGTCACGTTCGTTTTACGCAGCCGCAGCGGGATCCCGTCGATGATCTGCGGCAGCGGGTCCGTCGTGACCGTCAACGCCGTCGTATACGGATCCACGTCGATCCGCGCGCGCACCACGACATTCCCGAGATCGAACGGCCCTGCATGCGTCGGCACCACGATCGACAAGCCGAACGGGGCGCCCTTGTACGGCCCCGTCAGGTACACCTGGCCTTTCTGGTAGAACGGGTGCGACCCCGGACCCGCCGCAACGGTCATTTCGCCGATCTGCGACGCCGCCGAACACGTCCCGAGATCCGCCTGCGGCTCTCCGCACAACGGAACCCCAGACAGGCTCCCCAGCAGGCCGGGTGGGGTCACGACCTTGATCTGGGAGAAATCCTGTTCGCGGTCTTCGCGGTTGAACGTCACCGTCAACGGACTCAACTGCCCCGCATTCGGATTCGACGTCCCCGCATCGAACTGCGGACCAAACGGCCACACCGCCGGGCACGCTCCCCCATTGCCGTCCCAATCCACATTGAACTGCGACTCGGGCGTCGCGTCCGGCGTGATCGGCGAGCTCCACGGCCTCAAATCCCCCGTGCTCGTGAACGTCCCACACGACTGCGGCGTCGCGAGACCCGCCCGCAGCCCGCTGTTGAAATGCAGTTTGATGTTGCTCGACGGCAGCTGCGGCAGACCCTTGAACGTCGTCGTCAACTGCCCCGTACTCGAGTTCGTGAAGATCCGGCCTTCCTGCTTGATCACCACACCAGACCCCTCGATCTGCAAGAACAACCGAAACATGTTCCCATCCGAGGCGTCCGCGTTCGAACACGGGTCGCAGTGCGGCGTCCCCAGGTACACCTGGCCTTCGAGCGCTTCGGTCAACAACGGCGTTTCCACCTTGATCGTCCCGATCTGCGACCCCAACGGACACGACCCCAAGCTCCCCGACCCCAACGCTATCTGCGCATCGCTACAACCCTCAAGGCCATCCCCCGCCGACGGCGAGAGCGACAGACCTGACGGCAGCGTCACCGTCGTTTCCTTCAGCTCCGGCGCCAGCAGCGCGGGGAACTGCTGCGGTGCCTGCGGAAGATTCAATTCGACAGTCGTCCCCGCCGGCTCATCCGCACGCGTCGTATCCGGCGTCACCGTCAACGACGGGTCGAACTGCAACAGTTCACAGCCCATCAGCGAGGCGAACATCGTCGTGGACCTCGACGCCCACCGCGGATCGCTCAAGTTCGGCTGACCATCCGGCAGATACGGACCCGGATTCTCCCACGCATCCACGCTCAACGTCGCCGTCTGCGGACCCGCCGCGCAATCCACCGGATTGTCCAAGAACGCGACCGGCGCCACACCATGCACTTCCTTACGGTATTCGTTATACACGTTCGGGTCACTCGCCGGCGTCCCGAAGAACGTCACCGACACATCCGTCGGACTACCCTTTTCCGGGATCCCCGGCGTCGTCACCCGCACCTCATAGTTGTTTTCCGGAAGGACACTCACATACAACGGCACCGCTATATGAATCCTCGGGATGGCGATCACGAACTCCGCCGGATAGCTCTTGTCGGGAACGACGTTGTAAACCGGATACGGCTGCTCGTTGATTTCGCCCGGTATAAACGGTCTTTCGGCTATTCTGAGCCTCGCGATGCCGATCTGGGTGCTGAGCGGGCACTGTTCAGTCCTGACCTTGTACTGCGGGCACCTTTCCACCACCGTCGGATCGCCGGTGACGCCCGCGGGAACATCGACCACGACATCCCTCACATGCGCGGCACTGCGATTGGGGCCATCCGAGTCTTCGTAAGACTGCTGGCCTCTGTAGCTGTCGGCGGTGTTCAGCGAGAAGCTGACCGTCGTCTCGTACGGGTGATCGCCGGCCTGAGCGTCGACCAGCCCACCCACACCGATCGTTTCGGCAGCGAGCGCCGCGACGCCGAACGGCTCCGCACTCGATTCCGCCGCCGTCCCGATCCCCGTCGTCACGTTCACCGACGCGCTCGGCGCTCCGCCACCGGAGACGGACACACTGCTCGTCACCGGCCCCACCGTGCCAGGCGCGACCGTCAATTCGACGATCATGACCAGACGCTGCCCCGGCAGCAGCGGACGGCTGAACGTGCACGCCGCGGCCACTGTTTCGCACGAGAGCGGCGTGTATTCTTCTTCGGGGCCCCTGTACACGAGGGTATCCAGTTCGCCGTGCAGACCGGTCACCGTCAACCCCCGCGGCACCTGGTCGCCGATCGTAATCGTGCTCCCATCGGTCGGTTCGCTCCCGGAGTTCGCCACCGTCACCATATACGTGTCAGGTTGATGCCCACCGTTGTGCGCCGAGGAGAAGACCGTCGGTCCCGCGACCGCTTTGATCGAGAAGCCCGCGCTCGGCACCGCAGCCGACGCGCCCCCGCCAAAAACACCCACCAGCACCACGCCCACACCGGCCAGACCACAGACGATCCTCCTCATCATCGACCCGCCTTCCGCTCCACACGGCCGCCGACAGCGGCCTTCTTTGTCTTCCTCCCACGCCGCCTGGCATGCCCCTTGCCCTTCGACCTCGGCCTCTTCGCCTTCTTCTTCTTAGCTTTCGCCGCCGGTCCGCCCGCCAGCGGCGGTTTGCTGCCAGCCTGAAACTCACTACCGGGCGAGAGCAGCGTGGGCGCCCCACTCAACTCGCCCTGACAGGCTTCACCCGAACACGACGGCGGCGCCGCGGGCGCGGGAAACCCACCGTCGACCCTCGCATCGTAGATATCGATGTTGGTGTCCGTGTCCTGCCCCACCAGCCGATCCTCGGTCGTGAAGAACACATCGGCGCCCGAGGCGTCCGTACCGAGAAGTGCCACGGCACTTCCAACAACATTGCTGGCGATATCCTGGCCGTCGGAGATCAGGCTCACCTGCCCAGCGTGGTACTCATAGACATTGTTGGCATACACCGGAACTGGGGGAGCCCCTTCCTGCGGGATCTCTTCGACCACCTTCCTGTCGAAAGCCTGAGGGGTCAGACCGGCAGTGCTCTGGAAGAACACGCGGGAACCATCGGCAGACACAGACAGGCCACTCCAGTAATCCGAAGCATGGTATTCCGATCCCCCGTAGTTGGGCTGCACGATCGATGCTTCGGCGACGCCGGTATTGCCGTTGTCGTTGTAGCCGTTCTGCCCGACCGAGACGCGCACCAGCGCACCGCTCTGCGCGTCATACTCGAACACCTGCGTCGCGGTGCTCGTATCATCGAGCGTCAGATCGCGACGGCTGGTGAACACCAGGAAACGACCGTCGGGCGTGACATTCGAGCCGAACCCCACTTTTCTACCAAAAGTGCCTGTCAGGTCTTCTGGGGACAGCCGGGCGATGAAAGCGATGCGCCCGGCCGGGTAGCCGGCGTCGCGCTCGGACACATACAGATTGGCGGCGCCCGCTTCCGCGGATTCACCCTGCCCATTCGGCGTCTTCGTCAACACGCCATTCGCGAGGAAATAGACATGCGACCCATCCTCGGAGACCTGAACCCAAAGATGTTCCAAGCCATCCCCGGGCACCACATCGGCCGTGGGATTGGAAACCGTCGAATCCCCACCCGAGACCCGCACAACCCTCGCCCCCGCCGGCGCACCGAAGTCATACTCGTAGAGATTGCTGCTCGGATCCCCGCCGAGCAACGGCTGCGTGGTCGCGAAGAACACCTTCGAGCCATCCTCCGAGGCACCCCTGAATTGGGCGGCTGCGAGCACACCCGCTTCGGTATCGCACGCGGAGCAGTCTTCCTTGGACGGCTCGGAGATCGCGACCGTATGCGCACCCGCCAACCCACTGTCGATCCGCGCGAACAGCTCCGCGACCGGGGGCGCGCTGCCTTTACACCCATAGCTTTGCTGAAGTGCAGTGAAGAACACGACATTGCCGTCCGTGGACACCGCATTGTGGGTGAAGAGGCCTTCCTCGCCGCTGGAGCCGAGCCAGACACCGCACTGACTTATCTGTTTCCCGCTGCTATCCACCCCGACCAGCATCGGGGCAGTGTTCCCCACCCCCAGATACTCATAGAGAGTAGGAAGTCCGTGGCCTTCTTCCGTGCCGTCAAACGGCCACAAGGAACCTTCCAGCGCGAAGAACAGACGCGACGCGTCAGCAGACACCCCAACCGACGACATACCCACTCTGTGGCCTAGTTCTATTGGCACGTCCGACGGCGCCGTCGGTGG
>JBOGYA010000155.1:0-6824 GCA_050696515.1 Solirubrobacteraceae bacterium | reverse complement strand
GATCTGCTCGCGACCGGTGGTACCGCGGCGGCGCTGTGCGAACTGGTCGGCCAGCTCGGCGGGGAGGTCGTCGGCTGCGGGTTCCTCGTCGAGCTCGCGTTCCTGAAGGGCCGCGAACGGCTCGCACCGCACGAGGCGCATGCGCTGCTGGTGTATGAGGCGTGAAGCAAGCTCGGACGCTATAACGGGCGTGGCTCCACCGGCGTAGCTCTCGTACGCAGCGCGGTACCCCAACTCGACCGCAGCGCGGCACCCCAGACACTCGACCGCAACAGGAGGAACGGAATGGCACCGCTGACTCGCTGGGTTCTCGCCCACAAACGCACAGTCGTCGTCTGCTGGCTGGTGCTGACCCTCGTCGGCATGGCCTCCGCCGGCTCGGCGACCAAAGCGCTCAAACAGAAGTTCTCAGTGCCCGGCAAGGAAGGCTGGCTGACCAACCAGCGGATCGCCCGCGACTTCCACACGGGCGGCAACGGGCTGCCGCTGCTGGCGGTGGTGACGCTGCCCGCCGGGCGATCGGTGGACTCGCCAGCCGTGCAGCGGGAACTACGGACCGTCGAATCGCGCCTGGAGAGCACGCTGCCCGGCACGCGCATGGCGGGCTACGCGAGCACGCACAGCCCCGCCTTCCTCTCCAGCGACCGGCGCACCACGTTCGTCGCCGCCTACCCCCCGCCCGACCACACCCAGGCGTTCGAAAGCAACCCCAAAGCCGCCAAACGCGCGGGCGCGGCGCTCGCCGGCGCCACCGTCGCGGGCGCGCCGGTGCACCTGACCGGCTATGACGCGCTGGCGAACCAGAGCGGCGGCGGCAATGGGCCCGGCGTGTTCCTGGAGGCGATGCTGGGCGGCTTCGGCGCCCTGCTCGTGCTCGCGTTCGTGTTCGGCTCGTTCCTGGCGCTCGTGCCGATCATGATGGCGGTGGTCTCGATCCTGACCACCTTCCTGGTCGTGTGGGGCCTGACGACGGTCACCGAAGTCTCCCCGATCGTCCAGTTCCTGATCGCGCTGATCGGCCTGGGCGTGTCGATCGACTACGCGCTGCTCATCGTGGTCCGCTGGCGCGAGGAGCGCGCCCACGGATTGGCGAACGACGCCGCGATCGAGCGCGCGATGCAGACGGCCGGCCGCGCGGTCGTGTTCAGCGGAACGACCGTGGCGATCGGCCTGCTCGCGCTGGTCGCGCTGCCGCTCCCGTTCCTGCGCTCGGTCGGCTACGGCGGCATGTTGATCCCGCTGATCAGCGTGGTCGTCGCGCTGACGCTGCTGCCGGTCGTGCTGAGCAAGCTCGGCCCACGCCTCGATTGGCCCCACGTCCGCAACGACGACAAGGCCAGCCGCTCGTGGACCGGCTGGGCGAACCTGGTCGTGCGCCGGCGGTGGGTGGCGGCGCTCGGCGCCGCGCTCGTGCTCGCGGCGTTGCTGCTCGCCGCCACGAACCTGCAGCTCGGCACTTCGAACGCGAACACGATCGCCAAAGAAGGCGACGCCCTGCAAGGCCTGCTCGCGCTCGAGCGCTCGGGCATCGGCGCCGGCGCGATCGTGCCCAACGAGGTGCTCGTAAGCGGATCGGCCTCGCCCGCGGCCGTGGCACAGGCGTTGGCGGCAGTGCCCGGCGTGCATGGTGCCGTCGCACCTGACTCACCCCAGTGGCGCCGTCCCGGCGCCGCGGTGGTGGATGCGTATGCAACCCCCGACGCCTCCACGGCGGCCGGCCGCGCGACGCTCGATCGCGTGCGCTCGGTCGTACACGCCGCGGGCCCTGAAGTCCACCTCGGCGGGCTGGCAGCCCAGAACCACGACTTCATCGAAGCCGTGTACGGCAACTTCCCGCTGATGATCGCATTGATCGCGCTGATCACGTTCGTGCTGCTTGCCCGCGCGTTCCGCTCGCTGCTGCTGCCGCTGAAGGCGGTGATCCTGAACGTCATCAGCGTGGGCGCCGCGTGGGGGGTGCTCTACCTCGTATGGCAGCGCGGCCACGGCTCGGACTTCATCTGGGGCATCACCGCGACTGGCTCGATCACCGCCTGGATTCCGCTGATGGTGTTCGCTTTCCTGTTCGGGCTCTCGATGGACTACGAGGTGTTCATCCTGGCGCGGATGCGCGAAGAGTACGACGCGACCGGCTCGACCGACACGGCCGTCGTGCGGGGCATCGGGCGCACGGGACGGCTCGTGACGAGCGCCGCGCTGATCCTGTTCCTCGCGTTCGTCTCGCTGGCCTCGGGGCCGGAGACCGAAATCAAAGTGCTGGCGACAGGGCTCGCGGCGGGCATCCTCCTGGATGCGACTGTGATCCGCGCGCTGCTCGTGCCCGCTGTCATCTCCCTGTTCGGCCGTTGGAACTGGTGGCTGCCGCACCTCCCCGCGCGGCTGCTGCGCGTCGAGCCCTCGCTGCCCTCGCGCGCCTTGCCCGGCAAGAGCCCGAGCTAGAGGGCAGTAGGGGCAAAAGCCAATCAAACACTGGAGATAGCGATGAGCAAGGTGGTCGTATCGGAGTTCATCACGCTGGACGGAGTCATCGAGGGCCCCGGCGGGGGCGAGGGGTTCGACCGCGAGGGGTGGGCGTTCAAGTTCGACCGCGGCCCCGAGGGCGACAAGTTCAAGTTCGAGGAGGTCATGGCCGCGGGCGCGCTGCTGCTCGGCCGGGTGACCTACGAAGGGTTCGCGCGGGCATGGCCGGCGATGGACGGGGACGAGTTCGGGAAGAAGATGAACGGGATGCCCAAGCACGTCGTCTCCACCACGCTCGAGCGGGCCGACTGGAGCAACTCGACCATCATCGGGGGCGACGTCGCCGAGCGGGTCGCCGAGCTCAAGCGGCAGGTCGAGGGGGACATCCTCATCAACGGCAGCGCCCAGCTCGTGCGGGCGCTGATCGAGCATGACCTGATCGACGAGTACCGGCTGATGGTGTACCCGATCGTGCTCGGCGCCGGCAAGCGCCTGTTCGGGGACGCGAGCGAGGCGGCTACCCTGCAATTGATGAGCGCGAACAAGGCCGGCGACACGGTGATCCTGACCTACGAGCCCGCGCGTACGGCATGACGGCAGGCGCAGACCAAGACCGCGCGCGGTGGCTCGCCCTGTACGTGCTGTGCGTGGGGGTGCTGATGATCGTGCTCGACGCGACGATCGTGAACGTCGCGCTGCCCACGATCCAGCGCAACCTCGGCTTCACGCAGTCGGCGCTCGCGTGGGTGATCAACGCCTACCTGATCGCCTTCGGCGGCCTGCTGCTGCTCGCGGGCCGGCTCGGGGACCTCGTCTCGCGCAGGGGCGTGTTCCTGTGCGGCCTGGCGGTGTTCACGGGAGCCTCGCTGGTGTGCGGGCTCGCGCAGGACCAGACGATGCTGGTCGCGGCCCGGTTCGTGCAGGGCGCCGGCGGCGCGGCGACCTCCGCGGTGACGCTGGGGATGATCGTCACGATGTTCTCCAAGCCCCAAGAGCAGGCGAAGGCGATCGGCGTGTACGCCTTCGTCGCCTCCGCGGGCGGCTCGATCGGGCTGCTCGCCGGGGGCCTCATCACGCAGGCGCTCGACTGGCACTGGATCTTCTTCGTGAACCTGCCGATCGGCGTGGCGACGGCAGTGCTCGCGCGGCGCCTGATCCCCAAGGACCGGGGCATCGGTCTCAGCGCAGGGGCGGACGTCCCCGGGGCGCTCCTGATCACGGGCTCGCTGATGCTCGGCGTCTACACGATCGTCAAGCCCGCGGCGGAGTACGGGTGGGGCGCTGGGCGCACGCTCGCGCTCGGCGCGGTCGCGGTGGCGCTGCTAGCGGCGTTCATCGCGCGCGAGGCGACCGCGCGCACCCCGCTGATCCCACTGCGGATCTTCCGCTCGCGCAACGTCAGCGGCGCGAACCTGATCCAGGCGCTGACGGTCGCGGGGATGTTCTCGGTGTTCTTCCTCGGCGCGCTGTACATGCAGCGGGTGCTCCACTACGACGCGCTGCAGATCGGCCTCGCGTTCCTCCCGACAACGCTCGTGATGGGAACGATGTCGCTGCGGTTCTCCGAACCGCTGATCATGCGCTTCGGCGCGCGGCGCACGCTGCTGCCCGGACTCGTAACGATCGCCGTGGGGCTCGCGCTGTTCACGCGGGCGCCCGTGCACGGCAGCTACGTGACGGACATCCTGCCGACGATGATCCTGCTCGGCGCGGGCGTCGGCAGCGCCTTCCCGGCGCTGATGAAGCTCGCGATGTAGGGCGCCACGCCGAGCGACGCGGGCCTCGCCTCGGGCCTGGTCAACACCACGGTGCAGGTCGGCGGCGCGCTCGGCCTCGCGGTCGTCGCGACGCTAGCCGCGACCAGGACCAACAGCCTGCTCGCGCACGGCCACTCACACGCAAGCGCGCTGACCGGCGGCTACCAGCTGGCGTTCACGGTCGGAGCGGCGCTGATCCTCGCCGCGCTCGCCCTCGCCCTCACGGTCCTGCAGCCCGAGCCCCGCGCGAGCGAGGAGCACGAACCGGAGCACGAGCGGGCCGGCAGCGAACCGGCCTACTCGGAGGCGTCGTAGCGCGCAGAGGGCGGAAAGGAATTGGGATAGCCGCTGGCGCGGCCGCGGCGTACGTAACTCGCCAAGCAGGCTCCACACGAAGCCCACAGCCGCCTCTCCGGCGACGGCCAGCTCACCTGCGCTCCCAGGGTGGCGCCGAGGTTGCCGGTCAACGCAGAAGCAGCCGGCAGCGTCGCAAGAGCTCCTCGCGCGTGTCAGGGCGCAGCCGGCCCAGCCGTCGAGAGAGACGCTCATGGGAGACGGCTCGCAGCTGCTCTGGCATCGCAAAGCTCCGCTGCCTGAGACCGCCCTCGGGTGGCGAGATCGCGAGATGGAGCGCGTTGCCGAAGTCCGTACGGGTCAGGGGAACGGCGAGCGAGAGCGCTATCGCCGAGCGGTTGAGCTGATCGACAGACACGATCGCGAACGGGCGTGCCTTGGCTTGCTCGGAGCCTCGTGTGGGATCAGGATCTGCCCAATAGACATCGCCCTGCTCCGGTTGGGAGCTCACCAGTCCGGAGACGGCGCCTCAAACGCGCCTTCGATCTCGCGAGCTTCGGAGCGGTAGGCGGCGAGCGCGCGCGGGTCGCCGGCCAATCTCTGGAAGGCCCTCTCCGCGTCCGCAAGCAGTAGATCGTCGTCGGCGGCGTAGACCAGATCGGCGATGACCTCGCCTGCCGGGCTCCCCCGCCTGGCGCTGAGCGCCTTGAGTGCGTCGCGCGTCTTCCTCGATACACGGATTGTCGTCGTCGCAGCCATGTATACGAAAAGTATACGCTCCCTCGCGGCTGCTCGTCAACCCCCGCGCCCCCGCGAGACGGCGGCGCGGCGGATGTTAGCTTCCTGTGACCTATGTAACCGAGGCTCGGTAAGGGGGGTATCTCCAGGCAGTGACCCGCCTCGAGCGCAACGTGAACATCGTCGCGGTGGTGGTGCCGCTGCTCGGCGTGATCGCGGCGGCGGCGCTCCTGTGGGACCGCTTCCTCGGCCCGCGGGAGGTGGCGATCTTCGCGGTGATGTACGCGCTGACCGCGGTGGGGATCACTGTCGGCTTCCACCGCCTGCTCACCCACCGCGCCTTCCAGACCCACCGCCCGCTGCGCTACGCGCTGGCGGTGCTCGGCTCGATGGCGCTGCAGGGGCCGGTGATCGACTGGGTGGCCGACCATCGCAAGCACCACACGTTCACCGATGAGGAGGGCGACCCGCACAGCCCCCACGCCGGCCGCGGCGCCGGCCTGAAAGGGATGGCGAGCGGCCTGTGGCACGCGCACGTGGGGTGGCTGTTCAGCACGCACGGCCAGGCCTCCTCGAAACGCTTCGCGCCGGACCTCGTCGAGGACCCCGGAATGCGACGCATCAACCGCTCGTTCCCGTGGATCGCGCTGGCGAGCCTGGGGCTGCCGTTCCTGCTCGGGCTCGCGCTCAGCGGCGGCTCGCTGCTCGCCGCCCTCGCCGCGCTCGTGTGGGGCGGGCTGGTGCGGATCTTCCTCGTGCACCACATCACGTGGAGCATCAACTCGATCTGCCACTTCTTCGGCACCCGGCGCTTCGCCACTGAGGACCGCTCGACCAACGTCTTCTGGCTGGCGCTGCCCTCGCTCGGCGAGGCGTGGCACCACAACCACCACGCCTTCCCCCGCTCGGCCTTCCACGGCCTGCGCTGGTACGAGCTCGACCCCTCGGGCTGGCTGATCCTCGCGATGGCGAAGGTCGGCCTCGCGTGGGACGTGGTGCGCGTGACCCCCGAGCGCGAGCGCGCGAAGCTCGTGCCGGCGCCCTGAGTAACACTCCTTCACAAGCCCACCGCAACTACCCCGACGCTGTGGTGTCGTAGCGGGAAGGTGGCCGCCCGCACCGCGACCGCCGGCTGACCATGCCCCATGCACCCAGGAGGCTCATAGTGCTCTCGAATCCCCTGCGCGCGGCAGTGCTTGCCGGCGTGCTCTCGTTGGTCGTGCTGGCCGGTTCCGTCGCCTCGGCCAGCGCCGAAGTCACCGCCTCGCAGATCGCGTCCCCCGCCAGCCCGACGTACGCGCTCTACGACGAAACGGTGTCCTCGCCGCCGCCAGCCTTCACCGTCGAAGGCACTACGACCGGCAGCGGGAGCATCGCGCTGCGCTGCTACTACGGAGGGGAAGCCAAAAGCTATGTCACCGTCACCGAAAAAGTGACACCCGTGGAAGTGACCCCGAGCGAAGGCTCGTTCAAGGTGGAAGTGCAACCAAAATCGCTGTACAGCGGCCCCTGTGTGCTGCGGGCCGTGCCGTTCGAAAACGCGGAAGCCCACGCGCCGGGCGCGCCGTCCGAAGA
>JBOGYA010000154.1:0-6840 GCA_050696515.1 Solirubrobacteraceae bacterium | reverse complement strand
GCCCGGGGCGCTGGGCGTGGCGCCCGCGACCGCTCGGAGGCGGGGAGGGCGGGTCGCCCCACCACGGATCGGCCTGTCCGCGGCGAGACCCGCGAGGAGCGCATCGTCGAGGGCGTCGTCGAGCTGCTCGGTAACGGCTCCGCCTTCCTGCGCGTCTCCCCGCCCGAGGCCTCCGACGCGGACCTCTACATCTCCGCCGCCCAGGTCCGCCGCTGCGAACTGGTCTCCGGGGATCGCGTCCGTGGCCCGCTGCGCACGCCTCGCCAGTCCGAGCGCTACCCCTCGCTGGCACGTGTGGACACGATCAACGGCGCTCCAGCGGAGTCCGTGGCGGAGGGCACCCGCTACGAGGACCTCGCCGTCGCCTACCCCTGCGAGCGCCTGGTCCTCGACTCCGAGGAGCCCACGCTGAAGGCGATCGAATGGCTCACCCCGATCGGCCGCGGCTCGCGCGCGGCGATCGTGGGGGCGGCCCGCGCCGGCAAGACCGAGACCCTGCGGCGCCTGCTCGGCGCGCTCGTTGGGCGTGAGGGCCTCGAGGTGATGCTCGTGCTGAGCGGTGCCCGTCCCGAGGAGATCGCCGCCTGGCGCGAGGGGCCGGTTGCACCCGCCGCCGCGGTCGACCTCGCGGCCTCAGCGGACCTCCAGAGCCAAACCGTGGAGCACGTCGTGGACACCGCCAAGCGCGTCGCCGCCCGCGGCGGGGACGTGGTCGTGCTGATCGACTCGCTCGACGGCCTGCACCCCCACGTGGCGCGCCGGGTCCTCGCCGCCGCGCGCAACCTCGCCGAGGGGGGCTCGCTCACGGTGATCGCCACCTCCACCGGCCCCTTGGGCGGGGAGTCCACCGTGATTGCGCTCGACGTCGCGCTCACCTCCACCGGGCGCCTCCCTGCGCTCGACCTCGCCCGCTCCGGCGTGGTGCGTCCCGAGCTGCTCGTCGGGGAGGACGGCGCCGAGGCGATCACGAAGGCGCGCGCCGCGGCGGTTGCGGGCTAGCGCCTATACGCGACGCGGTTCCAGGATGGCTCGGGCGAGAGCTCGATCGGCTCGCCGCCGTGGGCTGAATCGCCGTCCTGCCGCGCGGGCTGCACGTAGGCGAAGCTGCAGGTCTCCTCGACGAACGCGACTCCCAGCTCGCCCTCGTTGACGCGCTGGTCCAGCCACGCGCCGCGGAACACGAGGCGGCGCAGCCAGTGCACCAGTGAGCGCTCCGCGGGCCCCACCAGCTCCGGCCAGCAGTCGTTGACGTGCTCGCCCAGTGCGGAGGCCGGGTCGTGGATCTCGCCGTTGACCGCGAGGTTGACGAGGTCTTCGAGCTCGTCCTCCCCGAGGCGGCCCCCCACGAAGCCCAGCTTCAGCGCGGCCTGCTCGCAGCGCTCGGCGAAGTCCTCCTCGTTGAAGGTGAAGCGCAGCTCTCCGTATTCGAGGACGAAGTCCTCTCCCGAGTTGTAATTTCCGCGGCGTGTCTTGTCCATGACGTGAGTGCCGGGAGATGTCGTTCGGGCTCCGGGCCGTCGCCATCATAAGCCCGGTTCCTGCCCCTGTGGAGGGGGTGCAAAGGAAGTTGCACCGGACGGGGCGGGGCGGAGCGGCGCGAGGCTCTTGGGTTCCGGCTCTGAGCCTCTGGGTTCCAGGCGCTCTGGGCCTCTGGGCTCCGGTGCTCCGGGACCAATACCCTCCGAGCTGATGGCGCGCCTCACCGAGCATGGACTGCGGCGGTCGGTCGGCGTTCCCGGCCTGTTTGCGACTGCCTACGGGAACGTCGGCTCCTCGATCTACTATGCGCTGGGGCTCGTCGCCGGCTACGCCCTCGGGCTCACGCCGGTGGTGTTCATGTTCGCCGGCGGCCTGTTCGTGCTGACGGCCAAGACGTACGCCGAGGGCGCCGCGATGTTCCCGGAAGCCGGGGGCTCCTCCTCGTTCGCTCGGCACGCGTTCAACGACATTGTCTCCTTCTTCGCCGGCTGGGCGCTGAGCCTCGACTACATCATCACGATCGCGATCTCCGCGTTCTTCGTGCCGCACTACCTCGGCGCGTTCTTCCCGAGCCTGACCCACAACCCCGGGGACATCGTCGGCGGCCTACTCACGATCGTGCTGCTGGCCGGCCTGAACATCCGTGGTCTGGGGGAGTCGGCCAAACTCAACCTGTTCCTCGCCGCCGCCGACCTCTGCACCCAGATCCTGCTGGTCGGGTTGGGCTTCGTGCTGGTGCTCGACCCGTCGCTGCTGGTCAACCAGGTGCACTTGGGCACGGCCCCGTCGTGGCACAACCTGATCTTCGCGCTGTCGGTGGCGATGGTGGCCTACACGGGCATCGAGACCGTCTCGAACATGGCCGAGGAGGCCAAGGACCCCGGTCACGACGTCCCGCGGGCGGTCAACCTCGTGCTGATCGCGGTGCTCGGCGTCTACGCCGGCATCTCGGTCGTCGCACTGTCGGCGCTGCCGGTCGTGGAGCACGCGGGGCACTTCACCACCGAGCTGGGCACCACCTACGAAAACGACCCCGTGCTGGGCATCGTCTCGCGCCTGGGCCTGCACGGCGCGATGCTCTCCGTGGCCCGCTACTACGTCGGTGTGCTCGCGGCGACGATCCTGCTGATCGCCACCAACGCCGGGTTGATCGGGATCTCGCGGCTGTCGTGGTCGCTGGCCGAGCACCGCCAGCTGCCGAGCCTGTTCTCGCAGCTGCACCCGCGGTTCCGCACGCCGTGGTTCACGATCGTGTTCTTCTCGCTCGCCGCGGGCCTGTTGATCCTCCCGGGCGAGACCAAACTGCTCGGCAACCTCTACTCGTTCGGGGCGATGCTCTCGTTCACGACCGCCCACGTCGCGGTGGTGGCGCTGCGCGTCAAGGACCCCTCGCGCGAGCGGCCCTACCGGATGCCGTGGAACGTGCGCTTCCGGGGCGCGTCGATCCCGCTGACGGCGGTGATCGGGGGGATCGGCACGTTCGCCGCGTGGGTCGCCGTCGTGGCGCTGCACTCCGAGGCGCGCACCGTGGGGATCCCCTGGATGGTGGTGGGGATGGTCGGCTACGTGGTTTACCGCCGCCGTCAGGGACTGGACCTGCGCAGCACCTACCGCATCGAGCGCGCCGCGCGCCCCCCGGACTTCGAGCAGCTCGGCTACCGCACCGCGCTGGTGCCGATCTTCGGGGAGGACGTCAGTGCCACGGCGCTCTCCTCCGCCGCGAAGCTGATCGGCGAGGACGGGGTGCTGTACGCGATCTTCGTGCTCCCCGTCCCCTCCCAGCTCTCGCTGGAGGCGGGCCTGGAGGAGGAGGAGGCCCAGGGCCGCTCGGTGCTCGAGAGCGCGCGCATCCAGGCGCGTCGCGCGGGCATCAAGATCCACACCGGCCTGATCCGCACGCGCAACCCCGGGGCCGCGCTCGTCGAGGAGGCACAGCGGCTGCACTCCGACGTGATCTACTGGTCCACCCTCCACGCGCCCGCCGGCGAGCGGCGTATCGGACCCACCGCGGTCTACCTGCTGGGCAAGCGCCCCTGTCGCGTGATCATCGAGACCGAGGGTCCTCTCAACCGGACGCCGACTGCGAGGCTTCGAGCCCGAGCACCACACGGGCCCGCGTGACCCCGCCGGGCAGCGACTCCCCGCCGCCCACGGCGAGGGTGCTGAGCGGCGCCACCGCGGAGGCGAAGCCCGAGAAGCCGGCGGCCTGGTTGAGCCCGAGCGATTCGAGCAGCCCCGAGAGCGTGTGGAATTCGACCAGCGCGCTCGGCTTGAGCCCCTGGCCGAGAGCGCTCGCGGCGGCGTTGTAGGCGGCGGTGCCCGCCAGCGTGCTCTGGGGGCTGAGGGCTTCTTGCACGGAGGCGGCTCCCACTCCCACGACGAACTTTCCCTGCCCGTACGCCATCGTCAGCGTGAGGGGAAAACTGGGCAGCTTCACCGTCACCGCGGTTTCGGTGCCGGGGATGGAGGTGGGGGCTGTTTGCCCACCCGCTTCGCGGTACGCCTGCGCGAGCTTCGCGACCGCCGCGCGGGAGCGCGCCGGGTCCTTGGAGGTTATGACCACCGCCGCCTGCAGGTTCAGCACGCTGCTGCCGCTCACGTACACCCCGGTCGCGCCCATCCAGCTCAGCAGGTCGCGCTGCACGTCGAGCGCGGGCGAGCTCAGCGGCGCGAGCGCCGTGCCGAGGCTGATTTCGCCGAAGCTCACCCCCGAGGCCAGCGAGGCGAGCGCGTGCAGGCCGTGTGCGCTGCCGAGCGTCTTGCCGAGGTCGCCGAAGCCGATCGCCAGCCACGCGCTGCCTGGGAGCCCGCTCAGTACCTGCGCCCCGGTCGTGCTCGAGCGTCCTGCGCTCGACGGGTGGGCGGCAGTCGCCGCGGGGGGCAGCGTGTCGATGTCGAGCGCCACCGCGCTCGCGCTCGGGATGACCGATAGGTACACCTGGCCCGGATTGCCGAGTAAGCTCTGCACCAGGGGCAGGATCGATTCGCTGCTGCTGCCACCGTTGTTGCCGCCACCGCCGCTTGCGCTGCTGCCACCGCCGGTGCTGGCCGCGCGCGCGAGCTCTTCGGAGCTGAAGTACGCGTTGGCGAGCGCGGATGGGTTGGCTCCCGCTCCCTCGGCGGTCGAGGCGAGCTTCGCGTAGCCCGCCGCCTGCGCGAGCGCGGGGCCACCGGCCGCCGTGTCGATCACGCTCTTCAGCCCCGCTTCGCTGCCGATCACCGCGAAGCGGTGCACGATCCCCTCGGCCACGCCGTCGGGGGCCACCTGGTAGGCGACGCCGCGGTAGCTCGCCGTGCGGGCGCCCGCGCTGTGGGCTTGGGCTTCGAGGAAGGAACGCGCCTTCGCGACGTCGGTGGTATCGAGCACGAGCGCCCCCTGAGCCGCGCCCGAGCCGAGCGCCGCCTGCAGGCCGCTCTGCCCCAGCAGCGCCGCTTCCACCCCCGCGAGCCCTTCCGAGAGGGCTTTCTTGAGGACTTCGCCGCCGATCAGCCCCTGCGCGCGCGCGAGGTCGATCACGCTGAAGAAGACTCCCGCGCGGGGTCCCAACCACGACTCGACTTCCTTGGTATAGCTGGGCGTCTTGCCGGTGGGTCCCGCCAGCAGCTTCAAGAGCCCTTCGAACGGCTTCTGGCGGCCGGTGAGCTTGCTCGCCGCGGAGGTCGCGTTCGTCTTCAGGCTGCCTTCGGGCCGCACCACCGCGTCGAGGAACAGCGGCGCCGAGGCCGGGGTCACCGTCGCGGGGCTTGCGCTCGTGCCGGTGGGGCTCGACGAGCCGCACCCTCCGAGCGCCGCGGCGAGGAGCGCGACGACGGCGAGCATCGCTGCGTACGCCCCTTGCGGGGAGCGGGTCGCCGGAGCTGGGGCGCTCGCCAGGCGGGTCATGCGGACGGTGGATCTCACGGTGAAGATCGTATGCCCACGACCGGCGCCCTGCAATCTCCCTCCCAAATCGCGGTCCCGCAGCCTGGTTTGCAGCTTGAGGCGCTCGCCGGGTCCCTTGCACGGTCCCTTGAAAACCTGCGAAATGCAGGTCTTTTCCGGCATATAGAGGCAGTCGGAAAAGAAAAGTGGGGAAAAATGTGCAATTAGGGTTGCGCTGTGGGGGAAAGTGGGGTACTTTGCCGGGAACGAGCCGAGGTGGAGGGGCTCCTCCCACCTCTCCACCTCGGCTCCTACGAGGGTGGTGCAGCCGGCCGGAGGCCGGCGAACCGGGCCCCTCGTTTTTCGGTCAGACCTATCTGGAGCGCACCAAGTGGCTTTCCGTGGCACCTTCGACCACACGCTCGACGTCAAGAACCGCCTCACGGTCCCGGCCCGCTACCGCGCGACCCTGGCGGAGGGAGTGGTGATGGCGATGCCCGTCGACTTGGAGCCGTGCGTCGGGGTGTGGCGCCCGCAGGAGTACGAGCGCTACACCGAGCGCGCGCTCGCGGAGCTGCCCCCGCTCTCCCCGCGACTGGCGGAGCTGGAGCGCTTCTTCTACGGCAGCTCCCAGGACGCCGAGCTCGACGCCGCCGGGCGGATCATGCTCCCCGGCTTCCTCGCCGAGCACGCGGGGCTGAGCAAGGACGTCGTGGTCGTCGGCGCCGGGGACCGCCTGGAGCTGTGGGACCGCGACCGTTGGAACGAGCACCGACCGGCGCTGCTGAGCGGCGTCGCGGAGATCACCGCGCGTGTCGACCATCCTGCTTGACATGGCTGGGCTGCCCAGGGTGAGGCGGAGACCTTGCGTCTCGTGCTAGGCACTATCGACATGACCACCGTCCACATTCCGGTGCTCGCCGGCGAGCTGATCGGGGTCCTCGATCCTCAGCCGGGGCAGGTGGCGGTGGACTGCACCTTCGGTGGCGGTGGCCATGCGCGCCTGGTGGCTGAGCGCCTCGGCGCGGAGGGGACGCTGGTGGCGATCGACCGCGACCCCGAGGCCGAGGAGCGCTTCGCGGAGCTGGCCGGGGAGGTGCCCTGCGCGGTGCGCTTCATCCACAGCGGATATGCCGAGGCGCTGGAGCTGCTCGCGGGCGAGGGGGTGCGCGCGGACATGGCGTACTTCGACCTCGGCATGTCCTCGATGCAGGTGGACACGCGCGAGCGCGGCTTCTCATACTCCTATGACGCGCCGCTGGACATGCGCATGGACCCCGGGCAGGAGCTCGACGCGCGCGAGATCCTCGCCACCTGGGAGCAGCGCCGCCTGGCGGGGGCGCTGCGCGAGCTCGGCGAGGAGCGCCACGCGCGGGCGATCGCCCGCGCGATCGTGCGCCGCCGCGAGCGGGCGCCGATCGAGACCACGCAAGAGCTCGTGGAGGTCATCGCCGCGGCGATTCCCGTCCCCGCGCGCTTCGCCGGGGGGCACCCCGCCA
>JBOGYA010000153.1:0-6902 GCA_050696515.1 Solirubrobacteraceae bacterium | reverse complement strand
GGACCCGTACTTGAGCTACGTGGCCTCCGGGCAGCCGGTCAACTGGTCCGAGGACCTCGAGGTCCTCCACGAGGAGAGCAGCCGCACGCACTTCATCGACGTGTGGACGCGCCGCGCCGTGCTCGCTCGCATCGGCTCGCTGCCGCCCGCGCCGACGGTGATCGACGTCGGCTGCTCGACCGGCTACTTGCTCGAGGACCTGCGGGCCTTCGCTCCGCACGCGACGCTCGTCGGCGTCGACCTGGTGGCGGGAGGCTTGCGCAAGGCGCACGCGAACGTCCCGGACGCGCGGCTGCTGCAGGCCGACGCCTGCGCGCTGCCGCTGGCGGACTCGAGCGTGGACGCCGTGGTGAGCGCCAACCTGCTCGAGCACGTGCCCCGCGACGAGCTGGCGCTCGCGGAGATCCGGCGGATCCTGCGCCCCGGCGCCCGCGCGGTGATCGTGGTCCCGATCGGGCCTCACAACTACGACTACTACGACCGCTTCCTCGGCCACGAGCGCCGCTACGCCCGCGGCGAGCTCGCGCGCAAGGCTCGCGGCGTGGGGCTTGCAGTACTTGAGGACATCGCCCTCGGAGCCCCTCTGTATCCGGCGTTCTGGGCGGTCAAGCAGCGCAACCGCCGCCGCTACGGGCACCTGCGCGGGGACGCGCTCTCAGAGCGGGTCGCCGGCGACATCGAGCGTACGAACGACTCGCCTCTCGGCGCGCTCGCGTGCCGGCTGGAGGAGGCGCTGCTGGGCGCCGGGGTGCGGCTGCCGTTTGGGATCCGCGGCCTGGTCGTGCTCGCACGTCCGGGGCAAGGCCTGTGAGTCCTGAGCGAGGCCCGCTCGCGCTGCTGGCGGGTGCTCGTTCCGAGCTGGCGGCGGGCGGTCCCGCTGTGTTCCTCGACCGCGACGGCGTCCTCAACGAAGGCGTCCCCGACCCCGACTCCGGCGCGCTCGAGTCCCCGCTTGGAGTCGCCGATGTCCGCCTGCTCCCCGGAGCCGCCGCTGCCGTCCGCGAGCTGGCGCGGGCCGGCTACGCGCTCGTGTGCGTCTCCAACCAGCCCGCCGCGGCGAAGGGCAAGGCGACGGTGGCCGAGCTGCTCGCGGTGCATGAGCGCGTGCTCGAGCTGCTCGCGCGCGAGGACGCGCGCATCGACGCCTCCTACCTCTGCCCCCACCACCCCGAGGGCGTGGTTGCAGCGCTCTCCGGGCCGTGCCCCTGTCGCAAGCCGGCCCCTGGGATGCTGCTGGCCGCCGCGGACACGCTCGGTCTCGACCTCGGCGCCTCGTGGCTGCTTGGAGACACCGACACCGACGTGTCGGCGGGCTCCGCCGCGGGGTGTCGGACGGTGCTGATCGAGTATCCCGGCTCCGCTCACAAGCGCGCAGGCGAGGCGTCCCCCGACCTGCTCGCGGCGGATCTCGCCGGTGGGGTGGCACGGCTGCTCGACCAGCGCGCTCGCGGTTGATCTCTGTGCCGGCTGCTGCCACGCACGGCTGATGGTGAGCGGATCGAGAGCGTGGGTATTCGAGAGGGCGTGGGGGATATATGACTTTTCAAACCTTGTCCTACAATCGTTAATACGAGTTCAGGTGCGCGCGGTCAGTTCGTGATCGCAAAGAGTGAACTGGCATTTATCGGCTGCCTGCTCTTGCGCACGTCCTCCCAGATGGCCCTCAGTGGATCGGCTGCCTGATAGTAGGTTCCACGTCTCGCCCCAAACCGCTCGAGGAGTCCCGCGTCGACCATCATGCGCAGGTCGTCTGTGGCCGCCTGGTTGGTGATCTCCTCGTCCCACATCCTGAGTGCCGCGCGGTATGAGGCGTTGCGTACCCGCATTCCGACCGAGGCGTCGAATAGCGCGCTCAGCATCCGGGGCGGGAGCCGCTTGTCCGCACAGATGACTTCGAGTTGCGTCCAGATTGCCCCAGACTCCTTGACCCGGCGCAAGACGCTGCTCGCCTGAATGAAGTGCGCCTCCAGGCAATATCTGATCCAGGGTCGGGCATCGCCTTGTGGACGCCAGCCTTCAGCACCGACCTGTTGCAGCACTTTGTAGTAGGACTGCGTGTTGCGTCCCAGGTACTCCTCGATGCTGGAGAACTGTGGCGCCAAGATCTGGTCACGCGCAAGGACAAGCGTCTGTAGGCATCGAGACATCCGGCCATTGCCATCACGAAACGGGTGGATCATGACGAGATTCAAGTGCGCCATTGCAGCCCTGACTATTACAGGCGTCTCATTCTCAGCCGAGAGGTCGTCGGTCAGCTCCTTGACTAGCCCTGGAAGCTCGTCATGGGGCGGCCCCTCATAGACGACGTCACCCGTTGCGTCGTTGCGAATCCAGATCGGACCCGGCCGCCACAGCCCAGGGTTGGCGTCTAGCGTGTACTCGGTCATCATGAAGTGCAGGCTGCGAAGAATCTGAGGCGTGTATTCAAAGTGCTCGTCTTGCGCTAGTTGGAGCACGTAGGTCATCGCTCGCCGATAGCCCGACACAGCGTTCCAGTCCTCTGCGCGCGCGTCAGTAGGTTCCTCGCCTCCAATCGCGGCGAGCGCATCCTCGACCGACACGTCGTAGCCCTCAATGCTGTTCGAGCCTTGGATCGCACGAGCCCCGAGCACGCGTCTGACTTGGCCGACCCACCTGCGCGGCTGGGCAACCTGAAACCGGAGCTGCCGCCGTAGCTCGTCAATCCTTTGCAGGGCCGCGACCTCTTCAAAGCTCATGGGTGGCGTCTGGAAGATCATGGCTGCCGACGCGCTTGAAAGATAGAAGCTATCATGGTTATCTATGATAATATCATTGTCAGCTGTGATGGTTACATGAGCGGCCTGCGCGTCGCCGTCGTCGGCTGCGGGCTGATCGGGGCCAAGCGCGCCGACGCGCTCGCGTCCAACGACGAGCTGATCGCCTGCTACGACGTGCGCCCGCAGGCGTCCGCGGACCTGGCGGGCCGGCACGGCGCCCGCGCGTGCGCGACGCTCGAGGAGTTGCTTGCCTGCGGGCCGGAGGTCGTCGTGGTGGCGACCGTCCACGATCGCCTCGCGGCCCTCGCCGAGCGGGCGCTGCAGGCCGGCGCGCACGTGCTCGTGGAGAAGCCCGCGGGGGTCTCCGTCGCGCAGATCGACCGCCTGATCGAGTGCGCTCGCGCGAGCGGGCGCCTCGTCAAGGTCGGCTTCAACCACCGCTTTCACCCGGGGATCGCGCGCGCCGTCGAAGAGGTCCACTCCGGAGCGCACGGAGAGCTGCTGCACCTGCGCGCGCGCTACGGCCACGGCGGGCGCCCCGGCTACGACCGCGAGTGGCGCGCCGACCCACAGCGCTCCGGCGGCGGCGAGCTGGTCGACCAGGGGATGCACCTGCTCGACCTCGCCCACTGGTTCGCCGGCCCGCTGCCGCTGCACTCGGCGCTGCTGCGCACGCACTTCTGGGACACCCCCGTCGAGGACAACGCAGCGCTGATCCTGGGCGAGCCCCACTCGCGCACGGCCCCTTGGGCGATGTTGCACGTGAGCTGGACGGAGTGGAAGAACCTGTTCTCGCTGGAGGTGTACTGCCGCACGGCGAAGCTCCGGGTCGACGGGCTCGTGCGCTCCTACGGCCCCCAGCGGCTCTGGCTCTACCGGATGTCGCCCGCGCTCGGCCCGCCGGAGGTGCAGGAGATCGCCTACCCCGACGAGGACCGCTCGTGGGAGCGCGAGTGGGCGAGCTTCGCGGCGGCGATCGCCGCCGCGGACGAGCGCCTGGTGCTCGGCGGCCTGCACGACGCGCGCTACTGCTGGGAGCAGATCGAGGCGGCCTACGCCGGCGGACCGTACGCGCAGATGCGCGAGGCGCCGATCGAATGAGCGTTCGCCGCGCGCCGCTCGCAGGAGCGCCGCAGGCCGCCCGCGGGCCGTACGCGGCGATGCGCGAGACGGCGGCGGTCGAGTGAGCGAGCGCCCCGCCGCCGGGACGCTGCCACCGGTGTGCATCCTGGCCGGGGGCCTCGGCACGCGCCTGGGAGAGCGTGTGCGCGACACGCCCAAGCCGCTGATCGAGGTGGCCGGCGAGCCGTTCCTGTACCACCAGCTGAGGCTGCTGGCCGCTCACGGCGCCGGCGCGGTGGTGCTCTGCGTGGGCTACCTCGGAGAGCTGATCGAGCGCCGCGTCGGCGCCGAGCGCTTCGGCCTTGAGATCGCCTACTGCTACGACACGCCCGAGCTGGACGGCACGCTGGGCGCGGTCCGGCGGGCGCGGGCGCTGCTCGGCGAGCGCTTTCTCGTGCTCTACGGGGACACCTACCTGCGCATCGACTACGCAGCCGCGGCTCAAACCTGGCGCGACAGCGGGCTTCCGGCGATGATGTGCGTGCTGCGCAACGAGGGCCGCTGGGACGCCTCCAACGCGCTCTACGCCGACGGTCGCGTGGTCGCCTACGACAAGCGCGCGCCCCTCCCTGAGATGCGCTGGATCGACTACGGCCTCGGCGGCCTCTGCCAGGAGGCGCTCGACCTCGCCCCGCCGGACACGCGCGATCTCTCCGACCTGTACGTCCTGCTGGCCCGCGCGGGGCTGTTGTGCGGCTTCGAGGCGCACGAGCGCTTCTACGAGATCGGCACGCCCGCGGGGCTCGCCGAAACCGACGCCTTCCTCGCCGGGCTCACCGGGAGCGCGCCGGCCGACTTGCGTTGATTTGCCGGTTTTCGTCTCAAGCGTTCGGCAGGGGGTACCGAGAGAGGGGTGGAGAGGTCTTCTTCGATGTCGACGCCGCCACTACTCATTCGCCTGCCCCTCGATGGAGCAGGCGGCCCACCCGCAGCCCGCCCATCCGCGGCGCGTTCCCGTCCGAAGCTCCCGCGGACGCTGGTCTGCCTGGCAGCGGCGGCTGCGCTTCTGCTGGGCGCCGCCGCGGGCGCAAGCGCCGCGACAGTGACCTTCGGCAGCCCCCTCTCCGTACCAGCGACCCTCGACACCGCCTCCAACCTCGGCTACCCCGGGTACGGCATCCCCACCATCTCCGGCAACCAAGCCGTCACCGTCCACGTCAACCACGACGCCGCCGACACCGCCCTCTGGAACGTCGCCCTCGCAAGCGGCTCGCCCACCGCTCCAGCCTCCGGCCAGGTCCTCAGCGTGAGCCTCGAGGGCTGCGCCAAGCCAGCCCCCGGCGGGCCGCCGCCGCTCACCCAGATCCACTTCCAGGACCTCGTCCCTCAAGCCGGCGGCGGGGCCAAGGTGAACGTGACCACGCAGCCCTTCGAAATCCCCGTCTGCGGCGCCGGTGGAGCTGGCGGGAGCACCGTCACCACCTATCAGCCCACCAACTTCTGCGTCTCCGAAGGCGACTACATCGACTTCAACGACGAGGGAGGGTTCGAACCGGGCGATCCGCTCGCCTACCCCTCCGGGGTTCCCTACCAGGTCATCGGCGCCGTCAAGGGCTCCACGATGGACTCGTTCGTCGCCAACAACGGTGCTGGCAACGGCGCCGTCTTCTCGCCGGGCGTCACGAGCGAACGCAACGGCTTCGCCGCCAACTCGGGCGAGGAGCTGATGCTCCAGGCGACGCTCGCCACGGGTCCCGACGCCACGCCTCTGTGTCCCGGGGGCACCCAGGGCGAGGGGCCCGCCAACAGGGTCACCTCGAGCTACGGGAGCGCCCCTCACGGCCTGCTCCCGATGGTCACCCTCCCGAAGCAGGACGACGGCGTCAACCGCGGCGGATTCGTAAAAATCGCCCTCTACTGCCACGCACCCGGCACCTGCGCCGGCACGCTCACCATCCGCTCCCCCGCGCGCCACGGCGCCCACGCCGCCGCGGCCGGTCAGGGCGCCTTCTCGGTGCCCTCGCTGCAGACCGGCAAGGTGACCGTCCACCTCAGCGCGCCGCTGCAGCGTCTCGTCCACCGTCGCGCGGGCACCCTGCCCGTCCAGGTGACCGTCCTCGCCGCATCGGGGGGGCACCCGTGGACCGGGTCGATCGATCTGCGCGGCTGGCGCTGAGGGTGAGACCCTCGCGGACTGAGGCCGAGGACCCTCACGGATGAAGTAGCGTTTCGCCGCGTGAACGCGATCCCCCTTGCCCGCCTGCGGGGGCCGGTGGTGCTCGAACCGAAGGTCTTCGCGGATGAGCGCGGCTTCTTCAGCGAGACCTACCGGCAGGAGTGGCACGCCTCCGCCGGGATCCCCTCACAGGAGCGCTTCGTCCAGGACAACCACTCCCGTTCCACCCGCGGGGTCGTGCGCGGGATGCACTTCCACATCGGCGACGGCGTCGCCAAGCTCGTGCGCTGCGCCCGCGGGCGCGTCCTCGACGTGATCGTCGACCTGCGCCGCGGCTCCCCAACCTACGCTCAGTGGGAGGCCGTCCCGCTCGACGACGAGGACATGCGCGTGCTCTACGTGCCCGTCGGCTTCGCCCACGGCTTCTGCGTGCTCAGCGACGTCGCCGACGTCCTCTACAAGCAGACCGCCTACTACGACCCCACCGTCGAGCGCGGCATCGCCTGGGACGACCCCGACGTCGCGATCGAGTGGCCCGCCGAGATCGAGCCGATCGTCTCCGCCCGCGACGCCGCCGCCCCCACGCTGCGCGAGCTCGCCAACGAGCTGCCGTTCGTGTACCAGAGCTGAGCCCAGGCCCGAGCTGGCAAACTTTGGCCGATGCCCGATCGTCTGCAGAACCTGCGCGAGCGCACCAACGGCTACACCCTCACCCCCCGCCAGTACGTCGTGGTGGCGTACATCGCACTCGGCGCACTCACCCTGATCGTGCTCACCGGCGCCGCCGTGCGGCTCACCGGCTCCGGGCTCGGCTGCCCGCAATGGCCGAGGTGCTACGGCAGGCTCTACCCGCCGCTCGCCACCCACGCGGTGATCGAGTTCTCCAACCGCCTCCTCACCGCGCCCGTCTCGCTCGCCGCCATCGG
>JBOGYA010000152.1:0-6951 GCA_050696515.1 Solirubrobacteraceae bacterium | reverse complement strand
GGCGCGCCCTGCGCGGCACTCGGCCCGGCAGCCTGGGCCTCGCGGGCGTAGGCCATCTGCAGCTGGGAGAGCGCGTCGCGCAGCGGGCGCGCTTCCTGGGGCGCGCGGCGTTCGATCACTCCCATCAGTCCGCGCACGGCGTCGATCGCGTCGCGCACCTGCTCGAGGTCGCGCTCCGGGGACTGCTGGGTTCCCGTTCCCTCTGGCCCGCCGACGAGCCCGAGGCGCCGCGCGCCGATGTTGAGCAGCGAGACGGTCGCCTGGAGCACCATGTCGGCGCTTGTAATGCGGCTCAGTTCGGCTTCGTACGCCGCGCGGAGCTCCTCCTCGCCCGGCGGCTCCGTGGACGGATCTCCCTCCAGCGGGACGGCCCCCCCGGGTTCGCCATGGGCCTCCTGTGTGCTCATACAGTCACCTCCGGTGCGTAGGTCTGCCTGGTCTCCGCCACCGACGCCGCGAAGACCTCCTCGCGGGTGGCGCCCGCGTCGATCATCGCACGCTGGCGCTGGGCGCCGTTGCGCTCGGGGAAGCTCAGCTCGATGCCGAGCTCCCCGCGCACCGGCGCGGTCCACTCCGCGAGCCGCTCGATCGCCTCGCGCGCGGGGTACTCCTCGAAACGCTGCATGTCGATCAGGCGACCATCGAGGCCAAAGCGGATCGCGCGCCACATGTTCTCCTCGACCATCCGCGGTGGGGGGTCGGCGAAGGGAGCGCCTTCGTCGACGTCGCGGGCGGCCTGGGCCACGCAGGCAACCAGCAGCGCGGCCAGCGCCTCGGACTCCGTCGCGGTGGCCTGCGCGTCGCAGATACGCACCTCCACGGTGCCGAAGGCGAAGTGCGGGCGCACCGACCACCACACCTGCGTGAACTCCACGATCGAGTGGGTGCGCAGCAGCAGCTCGATGTACTCGCGGTAGGCGTCCCACCCGCCGAAGGAGTCGGGCACCCCACAGCGCGGGAAGCTCCTGGTGAAGGACTGGGTGCGCGCGGAGTGCAGCCCCGAGTCGCGGCCGTCGAGGTAGGGGGAGTTGGCGGAGATCGCCAGCAGCAGCGGCAGCACGCCGCGCAGCCGGTCGCACACGAGCACCGCGCGGTCGGCGTCGCGCACACCGACGTGGACGTGCATGGAGAAGGTGTTGTTGCGCCACGCCACGTATTTGAGGCCCTCCTCCACGCGGCGGTAGTGCTCGGTGTCGATGATCCGCTGCGCGCGGTAGTCCGCCCACGGGTGGGTCCCGGTGGCACCCAGCGCCAGGTCGTGGGCCTCGGCGAGCGCGAACAGCCGCCGCCGCTGCTCGCGCTGGCGCACCAGCGCGTCGTGGAGGTCCGCGCCGGGGCCGGAGACGATCTCGATCTCCCCGGAGATCAGCTCCCCGGTGATGTGCTCGTAGAGCAATCGATCGCGCGCGCGGGCGTCTTGCAGGAGCTCCTCGAAGCGAGGGACCATTTCCAGGGTGGCAGGGTCGAGCAGGGAGAACTCCTCCTCCAGGCCGACGGTGCCGTCCACCGCCTGCGCGAAGGTCTCCACCGCCCGGTCGAGGTCCAAGCTGTCCATGCGGTCAGGTCAGGTTAGATAGAAGTACAGCGCGTACAACAGGTCCACGGCTGGGCTGGAGGTGTGGACGGTGACCTCCGGGGGCACCATCAGCAGGGACTCGGAGTAGTTGAAGATGATCTTCACCCCCGCCTCCACGAGCTCGTCGGCGAGCGCCTGTGCGACGCCGCCGGGCACCGCGAGGACCCCGACCACGATGTCCTCGTCCTCCACCACCTGGCGCACGTCGCGGGTGTGGCGCACGACCTTGGTCCCCACCGTGGTGCCCACCTTGGAGGCGTCCACGTCGAAGATCGCCACGACGCGGAAGCCGTGGTCGGCGAAGATGTCCGAGGAAGCGATCGCCTTGCCGAGGTGCCCGGCCCCGAACAGCGCGATGTTGTGCTGGCCCGCGGTGCGCAGGATCTTGCGGATCTGGGACACCAGCGACTCCACGTTGTAGCCGACCCCGCGCTTGCCGAACTTGCCGAAGCCCGACAGGTCGCGGCGGATCTGAGTCGAGTTGACGTGGGTGTAGTCGGAGAGCTCCTGGGAGGAGATCGTGTCCTTGCCCATCTTGCGCGCCTGTGTGAGCACCTGCAGGTAGCGCGAGAGACGCGCGGCGACCCCCAGCGAGAGCCGCTCGCCGGGAACCTCCTCCGCGGCGCGCTCGACCTCCGCCGTGCCGCTCAACTCCGCATAGGTCATCGCTCGTGACTATAGAGAGGGGCCGCGCAGCCTCTCCCTCAAGGTGTCCGCGTCCACGAAGAACTCGAACAGCTCCTCGCCGTCGAGGTCCACGACGGGGATCCGCTCGAAGTACGCCCGGTGCAGAGCCTCCTCCGCGGTGATGTCGCGCACGATGAGCTCGAACGGGAGCTCCGTGCGGACCTCGGTCAGCGTCTTCAGCGCCTGCTCGCAGAGGTGGCAGTCGGGCTTGGTGTAAAGGGTCACCCTCACCGCCGGTCTCCCCCACGCGCATACCGCCCGCCGGCCGGCCGGCCCACCCGCACCGCGACCGGCGCCCCACCGGGACCGCGCTCCCGGCCACTCACCGCGGCCGTTCCCCGGTGGCGTAGGCGTCGAGGGCGAGGTAGCGCGGGTAGGGCAGCCACTCGGCGAAGCGCGCGGCGCTGGCGATCATCGCGGCGTTGTCGGTGCACAACACCCGCGCGGGCACGTGCACCGTCGCGCCCAACTCGCCGAGGCGCCGGCGCAACGCTCCGTTGGCGGCGACCCCGCCGCCGACCGCGAGACGCTCGAGGCCGGTCTGCTCGAGCGCCCGCTCGGCGCGTTCCACCAGGCGCGCGACGATCGCCGCCTGGAAGGAAGCCGCGAGGTCCGCCGCCCGCGCGGCGAGCTCGGTGTCGGAGAGCTCGCGCACCTTGTAGAGCAGCGAGGTCTTCAAGCCCGCGAAGGAGAAGTCCAGGCTGTGAGCGAACGCCTGGCGGCCGGCGCCGAGCCCCGGCCGGGGGCCTCCCGCGGGAAACGGGAACGCCTCTGGATCTCCGCTCGCCGCGAGCCGTTCGAGGGCCGGCCCACCGGGGTAGCCGAGGCCGAGCATCCGGGCGCCCTTGTCGAACGCCTCCCCCGCCGCGTCGTCGAGCGTTCGCCCCAGCACCTCGAAGCCCTCGTGCTCGCGCACGTGCGCCACCAGCGTGTGGCCGCCGCTGGCGATCAGGCACACGAAGGGGGGTTCGAACGGCTCCTCCTGATCGAACAAGAGGGGCCCGGCTCGCCGGCCTCCGGCCGGCTGCGCCACCCTCTCAGCGGCGATGAAGTTGGCCGCCACGTGGCCCTGCAGGTGGTCCACCGCCGCGAACGGCAGTTCCCGCGCAGCCGCCAGCGCCTTGGCGGTGGCGAGGCCCACGAGCAGCGCCCCCACCAGCCCGGGACCCCGGGTGGCGGCCACAAGCTCGACCTCGTCAAGCTCCGCCTCCGCCCGCGCGAGCGCCTCGGCCACCACGAGGTTGACCAGCTCCAGGTGGCTGCGGGAGGCGATCTCGGGGACCACGCCCCCGAAGCGGTCGTGCGCCTCCTGGGAGGAGATCACGTTGGAGCGCACCCGCCCCTCCCCGTCGAGGACCGCCGCGCAGGTGTCGTCGCAGCTGGTCTCGAGCGCGAGGATGAGAGCCCCCCTGCCGGTCTCCAGCCGGCCCGCCTGAGAGGATTGGTTAGCCTCCAGGCGCCCTTGGACAGGGCAGGCGTCCCTCATACGAACCCTGGGTTGGGCACGTCTTCGAGCGAGCCCGCGAGCGTGGCGGGGGTGCGCCACATGACCAGCGCGTCCTCCCCGTTGTCCTGGTAGTAGCGCCGGCGCAGGCCCGCCGCACGGAAGCCTTCCCGTTCGTAGAGGCCGATCGCGACGGCGTTGGAGCGGCGCACCTCCAGGGTGTAGCGTGCCTGCTCGTCGCCTACGCGCACGTACAGCTCGCCGAGCAGCGCCGAGGCGACCCCCTCGCGACGGTGCTCGGGGGCGACGGCCACGTTCATCACGTGCCACACCGTCTCGTAGCGGGAGCAAATCAGGTACCCCACGAGCCGCCTGCCGCTGTCGCCGCCCAACACGGCGGCGAGACAAATCCCCGAGGTCTTGGAGAGCTCCAGCACGAACATCGCCAGCGACCACGGCGTGGGGAAGGCGCGGCGCTCGATCCCGATCACCTGCGGCAGGTCCGAGTACTGAAGGCGCCGGATCTCAAGGCGCGGCTGCTCGGAGGCGACCTCGGTGGCGAATTGGGCGCTCACTTCACTTCTCGTCCTTGCGTGCCGATTGAAAAAGAGGAGCCCGGCTCGCCGGCCTCCGATTTGCAATGTAGAGGGGGTTGGTTCGCCAGCCTCCGGCCGGCTGCGCCGCCCTTTAGGGCGATCTCCGCATCCGGCCGGCGCCGGTAGTCGGGCAGTACCGCGTCGAGCGCACCGGCCGGCGCGCTCATGGCGAGCTCGCACAGCACCCCAGCGTCGACCCGGTGCAGCGGCGAGTCCTCAGCCGGAACCGCTATCGCGATCGCCTCCAGATATCCTCGAAAGCGTAGCGCCCCATCCCCCACCGCCAGCCAGTCGCGGTCCGCGCCGCCGGCCCGTGCGGGGATGCCCGCGAGTTCCTCCGGCGCGAGCGCGCGGGGCGCAGCTAGCTCGCCCGCGGCGGCGTACGCCGCCGCGAACACCTCCCCGCGGCGCGCGTCGATCGCCGCCAGCACATGGGCGGGCGGGCTCAACACATGGGCGGGCGGGCTCGGATCGGGGGCGGGCGGGCTCAACACACGCGCGGGCGGGCTCAAATCATGGGCGGGCGGGCGCATCCCCAAGGCGGCCTCGGCGAGGACTCGCAGGGTGCTTACGCCCACCACCTCGACCCCCAGCGACTGCGCCAGCCCGCGCGCCGAGGCGACCCCGATGCGCAGGCCGGTGAACGTGCCCGGCCCCACGCCCACCGCGATACGCTGCAGCTCCTCCCACCGCACACCCGCCTGCGCGAGCAACTCGCTCGCCAGCCCCAACAGCCGCGCGGTGTGCCCGGGACGCTCGCCCGCAGCGGGATCGTCGCGCGCCTGCAGCGTGGTCCCGTCGGCGAGCCGCAGCCCGACCACGGTGGCCGGCGTGGCGGTGTCAAAGCCGAGGACGATCATCCCTGTCACACACCTCGATCCGGCGGCGGTCGCCGCCGCGGTGGGTGAGCGTCACCCACACGCTCGCATCCTGCAGCTCCGGGCTGCCCTCCTCGGGCCACTCCACGAACGCGATGCTGCCCGGTCCGAGGTAGTCCTCCAGCAGCCCCGGGTCCTCGCGTCCCAGCCCCGCCAGCCGGTAGAGGTCGAGGTGGGCGACCGTGACGTTCGCGGCGCGGTAGCGGTGGCCGATCCCAAACGTCGGGCTGGTCACGGGGTCGCTCACCCCCAGCGCTCGCGCGGCTCCCCGCACGAGCGTGGTCTTGCCGGCGCCCATCTCTCCACGCACCAGCACCACGTCGCCCGCACGCAGGTCCGCGGCCAACTCTGCGCCAAGCGCCTCGGTCTCAGCGGGGGCCGAGGTTTCGCGAACGAGCATCGGTGAGGACTTTAGTTCGGAGCCTCCCGGGATCAAGTCAATGCGGCGCGAGCCGTGCGGCCGTTAAAGACGACCGGCCCACGGGAGAGGGGTTCGTGGGCCGGTCGCACTACTGGGAGGAGGAGGTCTGTCCTCTATCGACAGCTCCCCTTCATTGCTTTAGAGCGCGTTGCGCCTTGCAAGATTCAAAACAAGCCAAGTTGGTCGACATCGGCGGTGGGTTCCCCGGCCACGCCTGGCCCCACGGCAGCCGCGGGCTCCTCGGCCACCTCGGGGACCTCCAGCCACTGCGGCTGCTCGGGCGCGGGCTGCGCCAGCAGCTCGGGCAGACGCAGAAAGTCCTCGCGCAGGGTTTCCAGCATCCGCGGCGTGTAGAGCGCCGCCGCGGGGTGGAAGATCGGGTAGAGCCGCACCGCCCGGCGGCCCACCGCCAACACCTCGGGCTGGCCGTGCAGGCGCGTGATCCCCGTCGGGTCATCGCGCAGCAGCTTCGTGGAGAAGTTGCCCAACGTGCAGATCACCCGCGGCTGGATCAGCTCGACCTGGCGGTATAGGTACTCGCGGCAGTTCTCGATCTCCGCCGGCTGCGGGTCGCGGTTGCCGGGGGGATGACACTTAAGAACGTTGCATATAAACACGCCCGCTCGTTGTAACCCGATCTCCTCGAGCAGCTTGTTCAGCAGCTTGCCCGCCGCCCCCACGAACGGCAGCCCCTGCTCGTCCTCGCTCGCCCCCGGGGCCTCGCCCACGAACATCAGGTCCGCGTCGGCGTTGCCAGCCCCGAAGACCACCGTCTTGCGCGTGGCCGCCAGCTCCGCGCAGCGCACGCACCCCTGAGCCTGCGCGAACACCTCCTTTAGCGCCTCACGCCGCTCGGCGGCCGAGTCCGGCAGGTGGCTCTCTTCCAAAGACATCGAGGCTGATCGTATCCCTCAGCCGAAGCGCGCGCATCGGCCGCTCCGCCTCATCGCCCTTGTGTCGCCCACGACTCATGGCCCTTCCACAAAACGCCTCGCGCGTGGCCTCGGTGTGCTGCCCGGCGAGCTGTGGCCTGACGTACCCAGAGAGCGCCACGCCGCCCGGTTGGGGCATGGCGCTCTGCGACGCAGCTACTTTGACCCGTGGTGACCGCCGAAATAGAAGCCTAGCGCGGTGCCAGTAAGCGCAATGAGCGGAGAGAGTACGCCCGCTACAAGATCCTTGGTGGTCTCAGGCGACAAGAGGCTGGCGGCTGTTAGGCCGATCAACGAGATCGCAACGGTGGCGAGCAGCAAAACGAGCCCAAGTGCAAGCTCGGAGCGCGTTTTCTCGCGGCGAGGCGACGGATCGTAGTCGGGTCCGTACCCCAAGAGTCTTGGGCCGTCGTACGG
>JBOGYA010000151.1:0-6961 GCA_050696515.1 Solirubrobacteraceae bacterium | reverse complement strand
CCAGCTCCGACTGCGCGGTCAGCTCGATCGCGTCCCCGAGGGTCTCCGGGAGCTGCTCGACCCCCAACCGGCGGCGTTCCTCGCCGGAGAGGTGGTAGAGGTTCTGCTCCATCGGCTCGGGCAGCTCGTAGCCCTTCTCGATCCCCTCCAACCCGGCCTGCAGCAGCACCGCGAACGTCAGGTAGGGGTTGCACGCGGGGTCCGGGCAGCGCAGCTCCATGCGCGTCGCGCGCTCGCGGCCGGGGTGGTAGAGCGGCACGCGCACCAGGGCGGAGCGGTTGCGCCGCGACCACGCCACGTACACCGGCGCCTCGTACCCTGGCACGAGGCGCTTGTAGGAGTTGACCCACTGCGCGAAGATCGCGCAGATCTCGCGCGCGTGGCGCAGCTGGCCGGCGATGAACGCCTTGCCGACGTCGGAGAGGAAGTAGGTGTCGTCGGGGTCGAAGAAGGCGTTGCGGCCATCCTTGAAGAGCGACTGGTGGGTGTGCATCCCCGAGCCGTTCTCTCCGAACAGCGGCTTCGGCATGAAGGTCGCGTGCCACCCGTACTGCATCGCGTACTCCTTCACGGTGATGCGGTACGTCATGCAGTCGTCGGCCATCTTCAGCGCGTCGGCGTAGCGCATGTCGATCTCGTGCTGGGAGGGGCCGACCTCGTGGTGGGTGTACTCGACGTGGATCCCGAGCTGCTCCAGCGCGAGCACCGTCTCGCGGCGCACGTCCGAGCCGGCGTCGAGGGTCGTCAGGTCGAAGTACCCGCCGCGGTCGAGCACCTCCGTGGAGCGGGAGTCGCGGAACAGGAAGTACTCGAGCTCCGGCCCCACGTTGAACGTGTCGAAGCCCATCCCCCGCGCGCGCTCCACCGCGCGGCGCAGCACGTGGCGGGGGTCGCCCTCGTAGGGGGTGCGCTCGGGGGTGATGATGTCGCAGAACATCCGCCCCACCCCCTGCTCCTCCGGGCGCCAGGGCAGCACCGCGAACGTGGTGGGGTCGGGCAGTGCGATCATGTCGGACTCCTCGATCGCGTTGAACCCGGTGATCGAGGAGCCGTCGAAGCCCATCCCCGCCTCGAAGGCGTCCTCGAGCTCGGCGGCGTTGATCGAGAACGACTTCAGCTGGCCGAGGACGTCGGTGAACCAGAAGCGGATGAAGCGGATTTTGCGCTCCTCCACGAGCGCTCTCACGTCGGCGGCGGTCTTGGGTTTGTCGGGCTGCTCGGCCATCCCGGGCGGACCTTAGTCGATGGCCCGCGCGCCGGGTATCGACGGATGGCCAAACCGCGGGGCGCGAGCGGGCGGGACTCAACCTCGCCAGAGCCGCGACGCCTACCCGTGGGCGCTGAGCAACGCCGCGAGCACGAGCACGAGCCCCAGCACCACCGCCCACGAGGCGATCCTGTCGGGGTGCGGCCCCACCCACTCCATCGGCGTGCGGCGCGGCCTGCGCCGGTGGCGCAAGGTCCTCTCGACCATGCCGGCCATGCTGACACCGCGTCCGGACGGACCGACGCGCACGAGAGAAGGGTTTGGATATGCGGCTACGCCGCCGCGGCGTACGTAACTCGCTTCAACGGCTGCGGCAAAGACCGAGCGCCCCCGCTCAGTGGCCCGCCACGGTCGCCACGAAGTTCGCGACGTCTTCCGCTTCCCTGCCCTGGTAGAGCAGTGCGGGCATCTGGCCTTTGCCGCGCGCGCGGCCTTCGAGGATCGCACTCGACACGAACGCCATGCGGTCGGCGTGCGCTTCCTTCGGCGGCAGGGTCGCGGCGACCGTCGGAATCAGCACATCGAGGTTCGGGCCGATCCGGCCCACCGCGTTCGCCCCGTTGAGGGTGTGGCAGAGGTTGCAGGCGTGCGAGAACAGTTCGCGGCCCTTCTGCTGCTCGGCATTCAGGTGCAAGCCCCCTGCGCCCACGCTCGCCTTGTGCTCGCCGTTGAACGCCAGCACCAGCGCGGGCACCACCAGACCGAACGCGCACACCACCACGATCACCGCGCTCAGCGCGCGCTGAGCGACCTTCGATTCGGTGTGCAGCGCGTTGCGCGCCCCGCGGGGGCCACCGCGCATCGCGACGAAGAACACCCCGAGGCCGAGAACCACCCAGAAGATGACGAAGCCAATCACCATACGGCCGGGAAGATATCGGTTGACGGCGCCGGAACGCTCGCCCCGGGAGACCCTGGGCGGGACGGGCGGTGCCGGTTGAAGTTCGAAGGCCCGGTTGCGCGCGTGCGCGCGCGGGCGTAACGGGGAAGAAATAAGAATCTCCCCACCCGACCTTCAGGTTCCCTTGATCGATAGCGCTAGCCTTGGTGTGGATGTTTGATCGCGACCCGACGCCCCTACCCATGAGCAACTTCCTGCGCCGCCTACCGCTCTCCCGCCTGCTGCTCCTCTGCGTGGTGCTCGTGAGCGCCGGCATCGCCGCGACCGCGCTGGCGTCCGCGCTGGGCGTCGGTCCCACACCCCCGCCCAAGCCGCTTGCCGGGGCGGTCCACGACGCGCTCGCCGCGCAGCCCGTGGAGGGTGTCAGCGCTCAGGTCCAGCTGACGAACCACCTGCTGGAAGGCGCCAGCCTCGCCAGCGGCGACGGTGAAGCCAGCCAGCTCACCTCCAGCCCGCTGCTCTCGGGCGCCTCCGGGCGGCTGTGGATCTCCAAGGATGGGCGCGTGCGCATGGAGCTGCAGTCCGAAAAGGGAGACACTCAGGTGTACTACGACGGGCACACCGTATCTATGTACGACGCCTCGTCGAACACGCTCTACCGCTACACGCCGCCGCAGGAAGGCGAAGGGAGCGAAGGCGGGTCCGGCTCGACGGGCAACTCCGACACCCTCGGCACCGTCACCGACTACAAGATCCCCACGGTGGCGAAGGTCGAAGAAGCGATCGCGCACCTCTCTAAGCACGCGAACGTCTCCGGCGCGACGCCCACCGACGTCGCCGGGCAGGCCGCCTACACCGTGCGCGTCTCCCCCAACGAATCGGGCAGCCTGCTGGCAGGCGCCGAGCTCTCGTGGGACGCCGTCCACGGCGTGCCGCTGCGCGCGGCGATCTACTCCACCGAGAGCGCCGCGCCGGTGCTCGAACTGGCCGCCACCTCGATCGCCTACGGCCCGGTGGAACCGTCGGTGTTCGAGTTCACGCCGCCCGCCAACGCGAAGGTCGAAGAAGTGGTGCTGCCCAAGCCCGGCGAACATCCGGGCGGCTCCGCGCAGGTCGGCGAACACGAACACCCGCACGTCATCACGCACGGTGACGGGCCCGGCACGATCGCGGTGCTCGAAAGCAAAGCCAAGCCCGGCGCCTCCTCGCAGTCGCCGCTGCCCGAAGGGCTCCAGCAGGTCAAGATCAACGGTGTCACCGCCAGCGAGCTGCCGACCGAGCTCGGCACGCTGCTCACCTTCGAGCGCGCCGGCGTGCGCTACCTGATCGCCGGCGCGGTCGCCCCCGGCGCCGTCGAAGCGGTCGCCAAGGGCCTGTAGCGTCGTGACCTCGTTGTTCCTGGCAAGGACGCAAGGAGCGTGGTGTGCTCAGCACACGAGCGACTGAGGACGCAGCCAGGGGCGACGAGGCCCAGCCTGTTAAAGCACGGGGGTTGGTCAAGCGCTACAAGGAGGTCCTGGCGGTCGACCACATCGACCTCAACGTCCAAACAGGGGATGTGTACGGCTTCCTCGGCCCCAACGGCGCGGGCAAGACCACGACGCTGCGGATGGCGCTCGGCCTGATCGTGCCGACGGAGGGCACGGTGGAGCTGTTCGGGCGCAACCCGATGCACGCCGGCGCACGCGCCTTGGAAGGCGTCGCGGGGTTCGTGGAGGCGCCGCGCTTCTACCCGTACCTGAGCGCCCGCAAGAACCTCGAACTGCTCGCGGCGCTGGACGGCGGCGGCGCGCGGGAGCGCATCCCCGAGGTCCTTGCGACCGTCGAGCTGAGCCCGCGCGCCGAGCACCGCGTGGGCGGCTACTCGCACGGGATGCGCCAGCGCCTGGGGATCGCCGCCGCGCTGCTGCGCCGCCCGCGCCTGTTGATCCTCGACGAGCCTGCCACCGGCCTCGACCCGGCGGGGATGCGCGACATGCGCACGCTGATCCGGCGCCTCGCCGAGCAGGGGATCACCGTGCTGCTCTCCAGCCACCAGCTGCCGGAGGTGCAGGAGCTGTGCGACCGCGTGGCGATCGTCGACTCCGGGCGCGTCGTCTACGAGGGCGCGCTCGCCGACCTGCGCCGCCAGGGCGGGGCCGGCTACCGGCTGCGCTCCACCGACGACGCGCGCGCGCTCGCGGTGCTGCGCGCCCAGCCCGGCGTCGAGCACGCAACCGGCAGCGAGCACGGCCTCTCCTTCCAGGCGCAGGAGCCGGACGTGGGCGCCCTGTCGATCGCACTCGGCGCGGCCGGCGTCGGCATCCTCGCGCTGACACCGGAGCTGGCCACGCTCGAGGACCTCTTCTTCCGGCTCACCGAGGGCGACGGAGCAGCTGGGGGCAGCGCAGTCCCAGCGGGCAACGGGCACCTCGCACAGGGGCAGGTGCATGAGCACGCTTGAGGCCTCCCCGGCGCTGGCTCCCGCCGGCGCGGCGCACGTCAGGCGCCCCTCCACGCTCACCGCCTACCGCTGGGAGCTGCGCAAGCTCGTCTCGCAGAAGCGCACCTACCTCGGCCTCGGGCTCGCGGCGATCCTGCCGATCATCTTCGTGATCGCCCAGAACCTGCGCACCGACCACGGCCACGACCAGGGCAACATCTTCGCCGCGCACATCACCCAATCGGGGCTGGCGACGCCCGTGCTGATGCTGCTGTTCCTGTCGGTCTTCATGCTGCCGCTGATCGCCGCGCTCGTCGCTGGGGACATCGTCGCCGCCGAGGACGGCAACGGCACGCTGAAGACGATCCTCACGCGCTCGGTCGATCGCGGGCAGGTGTTCGCCGCCAAGGCGCTCGCGGCGATGACGTATGGGGCGATCGCGGTCTTCCTCTCCGCCGCCGTGGCGACCATCGCCGGCGTCGCGTCGTGGGGCTTCAACCACGTGGTCACGTTCTCGGGCTCGGTCGTGTCGGCGCCGGAAGGGCTGCTGCTGGTGTTCGCCGCCAACGCCGTCTACCTGATCCCGCTGCTGACCGTCGTGTGCATCGGCGTGCTGCTCTCCACCGCCACCCGCAACAGCGCCGCCGCTGTCGTCGGCACGGTCGGCTTCACGATCCTGCTGTTCATCGTCGGCCAGATCCCAGGCCTGGAAGGGCTCAAGCCCTACCTGCTCACCGAACAGTACGAGAACTGGCACGGCCTGCTGCGTACCCCCACCGATTGGGCGCCGATCGGGCACTCCGCCTGGGTGTGCGCGCTGTACGCGGGATCCGCGCTCTTTGCCGCGTACCTCGTTTTCCTGCGCCGCGACGTGGCCGGAGGCTGAGCGGGGGGCCTGCGCTCCGCCGCGTACTTGGTGTTCTGCGGCGCGACGTGGCCGGCGGCTGAGGAGCCGTCGGCGCTGGCACTGTCATTCAAAACAGCGCATATACACTTTACAAAATGAAGTGGTATATGGCCGCGAAAAAGAGTTCTTCCGTCGCCGGTCAGCTCCCCGTCGCGGCCGGCAGCTCCACTGGCGTCAGCTCGACCTCGTGCTCCAGGCGATGCACCTCGCGCTTCTCGATCAAGCCCGCGCCGAGGCGGCCGGTGGACTCCGCGCCGCAGGCCACGCCGAAGCGCAGGCACTCCGCGGGGGCGCTGCCGGCGTAGCGCGCCGAGACGTAGCCCGCCAGGAAGGCGTCGCCGGAGCCGCGTTTGGCGACCGGCTCGCGCGGCTCGATACGTGCGCGCAGGAGCGTGGGCTGGCCATCGATCTGCAGCTGCGCGAAGCACCCGTCGGGGAGCGTCATGATCGCTTCGCGCGCCCCCAGCTCGACCAGCTCGCGCACCGCCAGGGAGCGCTCCTGCTCGTCGGCGAACTCGTGGCCGACCAGCTCCTCGGCCTCGAGCACGTTGGGCGAGACCACGTCCGGCTCGGCGCGGACCGCGTGGCGCAGGGGATCGCCGTCGGTGTCGATCACGGTGGTGACCCCCGCGCGGTGCAGCTCGCGGATCAGGGAGGCGTACACGTCGGGCTCCACCCCGCGGGGGATCGAGCCCGCGAACACCACGATCGCCGCGCCGCGCGCGAGGTACAGCAGCTTGTCGCGGAACAACTCCACCTCCCGCTCGTCCACCCGCGGGCCGCGCTCGTTGATCTCGGTCTGCTCGCCCGTGGTGGGGTCGAGCACCGAGGTGTTGGTGCGCGACTCCTCGCGGATGCGCACGAAGTCGTTGAGGATCGACTCCTCGGTGAGCTGCTCCACGATGTGGGTTCCAGTGGCTCCCCCGGCCATACCGGTTGCGATCACCGGCTGCCCCAGGGCCTTCAGCGCGCGGGCGATGTTGACGCCCTTGCCTCCTCCCATCGTGCGCTGCTCGACTGTGCGGTGGCGGCGACCGAGGCGGAAGTTGGGGACCGAGAGCGACTTGTCGATCGCCGCGTTGAGCGTGACCGTGATGATCATGCCTCGCTCACACTACCCCAACGACCATGCCGCCGTGCGCAGGCGCTCAGCCACGGCGCGTGCACCCCGCCGCGCACTCGCTACCCCAGCCCCCATGCCACCGTGCGCAGGCGCTCCGCCTCGGCGCGCGCCGACTCGGCGGGGTCCCCCCCCGTGGCGAGGTGCGCGCCGGCGATGCTGCGCGAGGCCGTGATCAGGCCGCCGGCCCTGCCCGGCGCGAACGCCGCGGCCAGCTCCTCCACGCGGCCTCCCTGCGCCCCCACGCCCGGCAGCAGCAGCACCGCGTGGGGCATCAGCTCGCGCGCCCGCGCGAGGTGTCGCGGTTCGGTGGCCCCGACCACCGCGCCCACGTCGCTGAGGCCCGACGGCCCCACACCGGGGGCGCCCAGCTCATCGACGAACCCCGCCAGGTGTTCACACAC
>JBOGYA010000150.1:0-6982 GCA_050696515.1 Solirubrobacteraceae bacterium | reverse complement strand
GACTGTGATCGTCGGCGCGGCTTCTTGGCTCCCGGAGACCGCCTTGCCTCCCGCAAACCGCATCAGCATTGATGCTTGGGATGAGACCCCACCGCTAGCACCGCCGCGGCTCCCCAGTCAAGCGGCGCCCGCCGCGTGCCCGCAATCGCACCTAAACGAAAGTTAAAACTTTAGGCCCAGCGCGGTGGATGGCGGGGCAGGGAGGCCCCGCCGCCGTGCGCGCGGCCCCGACCCCACCCACGTGGATGATCCCCAAAGATCAACCTATGGAAAAAGCTTCCCTCGGTCCAGGTCCCCAACCGAGTTCAGCGCCTTCAGCGCGCAGCGCGCCCCGCCCGCCCGACGATCCCGCCTGCCAGCCACAGGACGTGGTCGCGCCCAACCGCGTGGGGGGGCCAAACGTCCACAAAGGTGCGCTGCGCTCAACTTCCGGAGCCATCGAGCCGAAAGACGTACAGAGGCGCACCCGGAGGCTGCGGGTGCCAAGCCTCCCCCACGGCCCCCGCGGCCGCTCACTGACGCACTCCCGAGATCGAGAGGACGCCCCAATGCCCTTCGCACCCAATCCCGCCCACCACGACCGCCAGCTGGTCTTCACGAGCTCCCAGGCGGCGCGCTACCTGGGGGTGTCCCTGGCCACGATCCGCCGCTGGGCGGACGCGGGCCACTTGGACTGCTACCGCACCCCGGGCGGGCAGCGGCGCTTCTCACGCGAGCAGCTGGACGGCTTCGTGGACTCGCTGCAGCGCACGAGCGACGCCGGCGTGCACCACGCCGAGCGGGCCGCCTGAGCGCTCGGCTGCGAGGCGGTCCCCGCGCAAGTCGTCCGACCCCGCCCGGGCCGCGTGAGCTCCGGCTACGAGGCACCCCCGGGCCGCACGAGCCCCGTGGCCGGCCCTCAGCGCGCGAGGCGCCCGAACTTCTCGCGCAGCCGGCGGTAGAAGGAGGAGCCGGGCAGTTGCGCGATCGTGCCGACCTCATTGACGAAGCGCGCACGGATGCGCGCGTCCGGAGCGAGATCGCACACGGGACGGCCGTCGACGGAGACGTCGAGCGCCTCGCGGGAGCGGTTGTGGATCGTGATCGGGTCCCCCGGGGCGGCGACGAGCGCGCGCGCGGTGAGCGAGTGGGGGGCGATGAAGGACACCACGAACCCCTCGACCCCCCACGCCATCACGGGGCCGCCGTTGGCGAGGTTGTAGCCGGTGGAGCCCGCGGGGGTGGCGAGCACGAGCCCGTCGCAGCGCACGGAGCCGACCTCCTCGCCGTCGAGCGTGTACGCGAGCTCGGCGACGCGCTCCCCCACGCGGCGGTGGATGGCGATGTCGTTGATCGCGGTCTCCACCCCTCCGCCGGGGGTTTGGAGCGCGATCCCGGGGAGGCGCATCAGCTCGAAGCGGCCGCTCAGCGCGCGCGCGATCCCATCGCGCGCATCCTCGGGCTCGACGGTCGCGAGGAACCCGATCTCCCCGAAGTTGATCGCGAACACCGGTACGTCCACCCCGGCGTAGAGCCGCAGCGCGTAGAGGATCGTGCCGTCGCCGCCGAGCACGACGCAGAGATCCTCCGCGCCCGCGCCGACGGTCGCGTCCACTTCCACGCCGGGCCCCGCGGCGAGGCCGTGCTTGCGGGTCTCGTCCGCGTCGAAGCGCAGCGTGGCTCCCGCGGCACGCGCCAGCGCGGCGAGCGTGCGCAGGGCCTCGCGGGTGTCCTCGGTGCGCCGATGGGTGAGCACCGCGATGCTCTTCGCGGGAGCCCTGAGAGGAGCATCGTTTGGATGAGCGCCCTCCGGGCGCCCGCGGGTCGGTATGTGGCCCTCCACGGTCAGCTCTCGCGCCATGGGAGAGGACTGTTGCGATGCGGGACCCTCACGGCTCCTCCCGGAGCGCCATGCGCTCGATCTCCGCGGCGCTCTGAGCGGCGCCGGCGCGCCCCGGCTCGGCGAGCCAGATGAACGTCTCGCGGTTGCCCTTGGGCCCTGGCAGGCCGGAGGAGCAGAAGCCGAGGACGGCGGCGGGCGGGCCAGGTGTGCCGCTCGCACCCGGTGTGGCGGGCGAGCGCTCGATCCGTCCGGTGCGATCGGCGGGAGCGCCTTCGATCCGCGTGGCCGCGAGCCCCACGGCCACGAGCGCCGCGCGGCGGACGGCGGGATCGCGCACCACGCCCCCTTTGCCGATCTGCTCGCGGGGCGCCTCGAACTGGGGCTTGACGAGCGCGAGCACGTCGTATGGCTCGGCGAGGCACGCCAGCACCGCGGGAAGGACCTTCGCGAGCGATATGAACGAGACGTCCACCACCGCGAGGTCGGGGAGCGTGCCCACCATCGCAGGGGTGAGAGAGCGTGCGTTGGTGCGCTCGAGCACGCGCACGCGAGGATCGGTGCGCAGGCGGTGGTGCAGCTCTCCATAACCCACGTCCACCGCGACGACCTCGACGGCGCCGTGCTGGAGCAGGCAGTCGGTGAACCCCCCGGTGGAAGCTCCCACGTCCAGCGCCCTGCGCCCGGCCACCGGCAGGCCGGTGCCGCGCAGCGCGTTTTCCAGCTTGGTCCCCCCCCGTGAGACGTACCGCGGGCGCTCATCGACGCTGAGGAGCGCGTCCAGGGTGACCATCTCCCCCGGCTTCTCCGCGCGCCGGCCGCCCGACCCGACGCGCACCTCCCCCGCCATCACCGACGCGGCTGCGCGGCTGCGCGAGTCGAACAGGCCGCGCTCGGTCAGGAGTGTGTCTAGACGCTGCTTGGCCATCGCTCACAACGGTACCCGCTCCGCCCCGCGATGGGGCGCTCTCCTTGCCCTCGCCTCCGCGAGCGGCGCCCTCCCCGCAGCGCGGCATCTGGTCCTTAAATGAAACGGCCCGCCTGGGGAGACGGGCCGTTTCGAGGGAGGAGGGATGCTGCTGTACTTCGGGTCTGAGCACATAATGCCCATCTCACTCGCCTTTGTGTGTGAGAGTGGGCACACTTATCGTCTACGTCGAAGGCGACATCCACACGAACACCATCGAGGGGTTCTTCGGGCACGTCAAGCCGTCGATCCGGGGCACCTACCGGCGCGTCTCGCACCACAGGCTTCAGGACTACCTCAACGAGTTCACGTGGCGCTACAACCTGTGCTACCAGCGCGAACCGTCGATGTTCGCTGAGCTGGTCGCGCTCGCTGCTACGAACGGCTCGCGGACGGAGTGATCGGATGGTGGAGGCGCAGCGTAAAGCCGTCCGGTGGCGAGATATCGTATCCATCACCGCGCTCATCCACGACGGGTCTCGGCTTAGTCCGAGCACGCCACCGAAGCAAAGGCCACCACAATCGCCGCCGAACACGCGCTATGGGGTCCATTCGTGGCGAGCACGCTACCTCAGTCCGATCGGGCAGGACAATCACGAACGCCCGCTCTTCTCTGATCGCATCGAGTATCGACGGCAGAGTAGAGATGTCGGCGTCCATAAAGACCGTGCCATTTGGGTAGCGGGGACTCTCCGATAGAACCTCGGCTACCAAGGCGTCTGTCGTACTGGCCAAGCTCATGGTCCGCTTCGTCGGTGCCACCCATCCGAGATCGCGCTGTGATGCTCGATCATGTGTTGGATGGCATTTGCCAGCTGTTCGTTGATTGCTAGGCCAGCCCCCGCTAGGAAGGGCTCAGGCTCTAGCTTGGTACCCCCATCGTAGCGATGCATATGGCAGTTGTCTAGGTGATTGTCAATCATGCAGATCGCTCGCCAACGTGGGCGAAGACCCGAAACGCGACGCTCCAGGATGACCGCATAGTGCCGTATCGGCCTCCCGCCAGCCCGAACCAAGACTCGCAGGTCGGCTACCGGCAGTGCTTGAATCCAGTATCGATCCAGGTTCACGTTGGCGGCAGATTAGTCAGCCCTACGACGCCCCCACCGGCGCGGAGTCGCGGTCGAGGATCGCGGCCTCCACGCGCGCGGCGATCTGCCGGCCGGTGAAGCCCACCTCCTCGTGCAGCAGCGCGGGCTTGCCGTGCGTTATATAGCGGTCGGGCAGGCCGACGCGCAGGATCCGAGTCCTACCCGCTCCCGTGGAGCCAGCCTCGTTCAGCGTCTCCCAAACCGCCGAGCCGAAACCGCCCGCCAGCACGCCCTCCTCGACGGTCACGAGCAGGTCGTGCTCGGCCGCCAGCTGCGCCATCAGCCCCGCGTCGATCGGCTTGGCGAACCGTGCGTCGGCGACCGTCGCCTCCAGCCCGTGCGCGCTCAGCTCCCGCGCCGCCGCGAGCGCCTTGCCGACTCCGCTGCCGTATCCGATCAGCGCGACTCTGCTGCCCGCCGCTGCGCTCGCGCCGCTCTCCTCGAGGATCTCGCCCGTGCCGATCCTGATCGCCCGCGGCTGCTCTGGCAGCTCCACGCCGGTCCCCTCCCCGCGCGGGTAGCGCAGCGCGATCGGCCCGTCGTCGTACTCCAGCGCGGTGCGCAGCATCCGCACCAGCATCGCCTCGTCGCGCGGAGCCATCAGCACGATGTTCGGCAGGCACCGCAGGTAGGCGATGTCGAACGCCCCGTGGTGGGTGGGACCGTCGTCGCCCACGAGGCCCGCGCGGTCCATCGCGAACACCACGTTCAGTTTCTGCAGGCACACGTCGTGCACGATCTGGTCGTACGCGCGCTGTAGGAACGTCGAGTAGATCGCCGCCACCGGCTTGCACCCCTGCAGGGCGAGGCCCGCCGCGAACAGGATCGCCTGCTGCTCGGCGATCCCCACGTCGAAGTAGCGCTCCGGCAGCGCCTTCTGCAGGATGTTCAAGCCCGTACCCGAGTTCATCGCCGCGGTGATCCCCACCACGCGGGGGTCCCGTTCGCACTCCTTCACGAGCGCCTCCCCGAAGACCTGGGTGTACTGTGGCGCCGCCTGCGGCTTGGCCGTGCCGTCCGCCGCCTGGGCGCGCGCCACGGGGGACGGGTGGTTGGGAACTCCATTGGAAATCGACTTCGGCTTGGCCGCGTGCCACTTCTCCATCCCCTCGAGGCCCCCATCCTCGGCCGGGGCGAAGCCCTTGCCCTTCACCGTCGCGATGTGCACCACCACCGGGCGCTGCGCCGCCAGCGCCTCTCTCAGCGCCTCCCTCAGCGCGCGCACGTCGTGCCCGTCGATCACGCCCATGTACGCCCAGTCGAGCTCCTCCCACCACAGCCCCGGCGCCCAGAACGCCTTGATCGACTCCTTCAGCTGCGGGCCGAGCCGCTCGAACCTCGCGCCGATCCCGCCCGGCAGCCGCGCCAGACCGCCCTCCACGCCCTCGCGGGCGTGCCACAGCTTCGGGTTCAGGCGCACGCGGTTGAAGTACCGCGACAGCGCCCCCACGTTGGGAGCGATCGACATCCCGTTGTCGTTCAACACCACAGTTATCGGCGTGCCCATCCCGCCCGCCTGCCCGATCGCCTCGAACGCCACCCCGCCCGTCATCGCGCCGTCCCCGACCACCGCCACGACCTTGCCCGCGTCCCCGGCGCCCGCGTGGCGCATCCCCTCCTTGATCCCGACCGCGTACCCGATCGAAGTCGATGCGTGCCCCGCGCCCATGATGTCGTGCGGGGACTCTCCGATCGAGCAAAACGGCGCCAGCCCCCCGTACTGGCGGATCGTGCTCAGGGCGTCGCGCCGGCCGGTGAGGATCTTGTGCGGGTAAGCCTGGTGGCCCACGTCCCAGAGGATCTTGTCCCGCGGGGAGTCGAGCAGCGAGTGCAGCGCCACCGCGAGCTCACAGGTCCCGAGGTTCGCACCGAAGTGCCCGCCGATCTCCCCTACCGTGTCGATGATGTGCTCGCGCACCTCCTGCGCGAGGCGCTGCAGCTCCTCCTCGGAGAGGTCGCGCAGGTCCTCGGGGCCATCGATCTTCTCCAGGAGGCTCATGAGGTGCGGGTGTAGATGAAGTCCGTGATCTGCTCGAGCTCCACCGTGTCCCGCGGCGCTCCTGCGCCCGCGAGCGCCGCCTCCGCCAGCGCCGCCCGGGCCATCCGGTGTGACTCTCCGGCGAGATCCTTCGCTTGGTCGATTCCGAACTCGCTCACGTACGTGCGCTTGCCGTGACGCTCATCGCTGCCCCGCGGCTTGCCGAGCGCATCCTCCGTCCCGGTCACATCGAGAATGTCGTCGACGATTTGGAACAACACGCCCAGCTCCGCCGCGAAGCGGTTGAACGCCATTGTCGCAGGTCCGTCGATCCCGCCCAGTCTGAGCACGCACAGCACCGACGCGCCGATCAGCCGTCCCGTCTTCAACTCGTGCAGGCGCCGCAGCCCCCCCGGCCCCGCCGGCGCGGTGTCGCGGACGTCGGCGTACTGGCCGCCCACCATCCCGCTTGCCCCCGTCGCGGCCGCCAGCTCCGCCGCCGCCGCCAGCACGCGCTCGGGCGCGGAGCGCTGGTTGCTTAGCAGGTGGCGGAACGCCTCGGCGTACAGCCCGTCCCCCGCGAGGATCGCCACGTCCTCCCCGAACGCCACGTGGCAGGTCGGCTGGCCGCGGCGCAGCGCGTCGTCGTCCATCGCCGGCAGGTCGTCGTGGATCAGCGAGTAGGTGTGGATCAGCTCGATCGCCCCGGCCAGCGGCAGCACCTCGGCCCGCTCCAGGCCCACCGCGCGCGCGCTCGCCAACGCCAGCACGGGGCGGATCCGCTTGCCTCCCGCCAGCAGCGAGTAGCGCATCGCCTCGTCGAGGCCCGCCGTGAGCTGCTCCTCGGAGAAGCGCATCCGCTCCAGGTAGCGCTCCACCTCGACTCGCAGGTGCTCCGGGTAGGTGGGGTGGACGGGCCGCTCGGGGTGAGCGGCGCTCTCCTGATGGGCGGGCACCTCAGGGAGGGCGGGCTCATCCGGGTGGGAGGGCATCTCGTCTTCCTCTGTGCTCACGGCTCTCACGGCTACAGCAGCGAGTCCTGGCCGGGCGGCGCCGCGAACGGCTCCGCGCGCGCCCGCCGCTCCAGCTCCGCCCCCGCGCGGTTGGCCAGCGCCGCGCACTCGTCC
>JBOGYA010000149.1:0-6982 GCA_050696515.1 Solirubrobacteraceae bacterium | reverse complement strand
GGCGAGTGCTCGCACCGAGGAAATCGCAGCCCGCCAGCGCCACGAGTCCGAACTGCAGCACATGGCCGACCACGATCCGCTCACGAGCCTGCTCAACCGCCGCGCCTACGAGCGCCGCTTGGAGGAGCACCTGGCGCGGGGAGAGCGCTACGGGCACAAAGGAGCCGTAATGGTGCTCGACCTCGACAACTTCAAGGAGGTCAACGACACCCTCGGGCACTCCGCGGGCGACGAGCTGATCGTGCGGGTCGCGGGCGCGCTGGCGACCCGCCTGCGCGAAAGCGACACGCTCGCGCGTCTCGGGGGCGACGAGTTCGCGATCCTCACGCCCACGGGGAACCGCGCCGAGGCCGAGCGCCTGGCGGACTCGCTGCTGGGAGTCGTCCGCGGGGAGCGCGCCGCGCGCGGGCCGGGAGGCCGGGAGCGGCCGATCACGGCATCGATCGGCGTGACCCCGCTGGAGGGGGTGCAGAGCCTGAGCGCGGAGGAGGCGCTGATCAACGCGGACCTCGCGATGTACGACGCCAAGGAGGCGGGCCGCGACCGCAGCGAGACCTACGGCGGCGCAAGCCGCGGGCAGGCGCGCATCGAGGCGCGCCTGGAGTGGGTGGAGCGTATCCGCGCGGCGCTCGACGAGGACCGGCTCGTGCTGCACGCCCAACCCGTGGTGGAGACCGCCACGGGTGCCACCACCCAACACGAGCTGCTGGTGCGAATGGTGGACGCCGACGGGGACCTGATCCCGCCGGGGAGCTTCCTGCCGATCGCGGAGCGCTTCGGGCTGATCCGGGAGATCGACCGCTGGGTGGTGACGCGCGCGATCCGGATGCTCGGGGAGCACCGCGAGGAGGGCCAGCGCCCGACGGTGGAGATCAACCTCTCCGCGCACTCCCTCGGGGACTCGCAGCTGGCCGCTCACATCGGCCGTGAGCTGCGCGCCGCGGGGGTAGCGGCGACCCAACTGATCTTCGAGGTCACCGAGACCGCCGCGATCGGCAACATCGCGGCGGCGCGCTCCTTCGCGGAGCGGCTGGGGGAGCTGGGGTGCCGCTTCGCGCTGGACGACTTCGGGGCGGGCTTCGGCTCCTTCTACTACCTCAAGCACCTCCCCTTCGACTTCATCAAGATCGACGGGGAGTTCGTGCGCAACTGCACCGCGGACCCCACCGACCGGCTGGTGATCGGCGCGGTGGTGGAGCTCGCGCAGGGGATGGGCAAGCGCACGATCGCGGAGTTCGTGGGCGACGAGGCGACGCTCGCCACCCTCACAGCCCTGGGCGTGGACTACGCCCAGGGCTTCCACCTGGGAGCCCCCGCCCCGCTAGAGCACTGGCTTGGCCTCTCACCCCGGCACAGGTCCTAGCGCCGTGCGGCCCCGCTCCACCGACCATCTGCCGCAAGCCGGCCGCCACAGGCCATCCGCCTATAAGCCGGCCCGCCCACAGGCCCGCGGGCACGTCGCGAGCACAGGCCGCGACCACACCCGCCGGCACACCCTAGAAAAGAACCGGCCCGCGGAGAGCGGGCCGGTTCGGGAGGGAATGAGGGAGGATGCTCCTCGCTCATATTTTGCCCACTTGCACAAAGCCCAAACCCGAACTTATCCAATTGGAAACATCGAGATCGTCGAGACAGAGCCGTCCGCAGACTCTTGGACCGCCATAAGGCCACTAATAGCAAGCCCCACCCGCCACAAAGGCCGCTGCAAGCAATCTCGGAGCGCGGATCTAAGTGGAGGGCAGCAGCGACCCCGCGCGCAGGCCCTCAACGAGCGCAGAGCTGCGCTCGACTGACTGCTTGACGCGGTAGAGGCTGCGATCGGCGCGGGCGAGGCAGGCGTCGAGATTCTCTCCGGGCAGCCACTCGCTGACTCCCACCGACCAGCGCACGGGGAGCCCATCCACGCGCAGGCGCCCGAGCACGTCTTCAGCCTCGCCGGGGGAGGTGGAGGGGAGCAGCAGCACGAACTCGTCTCCGCCGTGGCGCGCGAGGATGTCTCCCGGGCGCAGGCGCTCCCGCCACTTCCACCCCAGGTCGGCCAGGAGCCGGTCCCCCGCGGCGTGCCCGAGCCGGTCGTTGACCTGCTTGAAGCCGTTGAGGTCGAGCACCGCGAGGGTCAGAGGTGTGCGGGTGCGTTCGGCGATCGCCCGCTCGCGCGCGGCGAGAGCGAGGAAGCCGCTGCGGTTGAGCAGGCCGGTGAGCGGGTCGGTGGCGGCCCGCCGGCGCAGGCTTTCGCTGAGGTTGGCGAGCACGAGCCCCGTGGACCACACGGTGCCGGTCACGATCACCCACACGACCGTCATGTCGGGCAGGCCCCCCACGCGCAGGCCCACCGCGAAGCCGACGGAGATCAGCGACGCCTGCGCGAGTACCGCGCGGCGGGAGAAGAAGTGGGCCACGTACATAGTGGTCCAGGGGTAGGCGAACGCGGCCAGCATCGCGCCCTCGGGGGTGCGGGCGGAGGCGACCATCACGCTCACGATCACCGCGCTCGCCGCCATCAGCGCCTGCATCAGGGCCGCGGGCGCGTTGCGGGCGAAGGTCCACAGCCCCACGCCGAGCAGCGAGGCGAGCACCCCGATGGCGAGCTCCAGGTGCACGGGCTCCCGCGCGCTGATCGGGAACCCCACCGCCGCGAAGCACGCCAGGCCGCGGCACACGTACAGCAGCGCAGCGGCCCACACCATCGGCGGGCGGGCGTCGCGCAGCCGCCGCAGCGCGCGGTGGGAGCAATACAGGGGATGCGGGTCGAGCATCTGCTTGTCTCTTCGGATCGCCCTTGCGCGGGCTTGAGCCGGCGGCATCGACTCGGGCACACGGCCGGCTTGCACTACCCTGAGAGCGTGCTGTTTGGCCGACGCCCCGCCCAGATGGTCGACCCCGCCTCTGCGCTCCCAGGCCGCCCAGAGGAGCTTGCGGTCCCCGAGCGCCATGAGGTGCTCGGAACCCCACTGCGGGTGGATGAGAGCGGACTGCCGGCGGGGGTCGAGCGAGCCGTCTTCGGGATGGGCTGCTTCTGGGGCGCCGAGCGGCTTTTCTGGCAGGCGCCGGGGGTGTACACGACGGCGGTGGGCTACGCGGGGGGGTACACCTCGAACCCCACCTATGAGGAGGTGTGCTCGGGGCGTACCGGCCACGCGGAGGTGGTGCTGGTCGCGTTCGACACCGCCGCCACGAGCTTCGAGGAGATGCTGAGGCTCTTCTGGGAGGGCCACGACCCCACCCAGGGGATGCGCCAGGGCAACGACGCCGGGACGCAGTACCGCTCCGTGATCCTGTGGGAGGGCGAGGCACAGCGCCGGCAGGCCGAGGTGTCGCTCGAGACCTACCAGCGGATGCTCACCGCCGCGGGCCACGGGCAGATCACCACCGAGCTGATCGAGGGTCCACCCGCGCACCCGTTCTACTACGCGGAGGCATACCACCAGCAGTACCTCGCGAAGAACCCGGGCGGCTACTGCGGGCTCGGGGGCACCGGCGTGAGCTGCCCAGTGGCCGCCTGAGCTTCGCTCCGACGCTCTAGACGCGACACGGCCCGCCGCTGGGCGGGCCGGTCTCACAGGCGGTTGATACCAGCCGCAATGCTAGCGGCCCCGCCGAAGCGGGGCCGCACCCATCGCATCCAGGTGGAACGCGCCCAGAGGATGACGCGGTCCACCGGGCGTCCGTGCCTACGTCACGCTGCCCACCGCGGGCTGCGGTGGCGCCGGGGTGGGCTGCCATGCCGGCGGATGCGGCCCCCCGAGGGTGGGCAGGTCGGAGGGGTAGACCTCGTTGCCGTGGATCGCGTGATCCCCGATCTCGAGCTCTTCGTCGGTGAGACGCAGCGGCATGAAGATCCCCACGAGCTTCAGCAGGATGAACGTCATGGTGCCGCTGAAGACGATCACGAACAGCGCGGTCTCGGCCTGCCAGCGCAACAGCGTCCAGCTGCCGCCGTTGAAGATGCTCGCTTTGCCGGGCAGGTTCGACGCCCCCCCCACGCCGATGTACTCGACCAGATGCGGGTCGGCGAAGAAGCCCACCAGGAGACCCCCACACAGCCCCGCGATCCCATGCGTGTAAATCACCCCGAGGGTGTCGTCCACGTGTCGGAAGACCGGCGCGCGGCTGAGGAAGCGGATCGCCATCCACACGATCGTCGAGGCGATCACACCGATCGCGATCGCACCGTAGCCGTTGACGAAGCCGGCCGCCGGCGTGATCCCGACCAGGCCGGTGATCATGCCGTTGACCGAGCCGATCAGCGAAGGCTTGTCGCGGAAGATGTAGTCCCACGCGATCCACACGAGCATCGCCACCGCCGTGCAGAGGTTGGTGTTGATGACCGCCGCGGATGCGTTGGCGCCCGCGTAGTAGGAGTCTCCGCCGTTGAACCCGTTCCAGCCCAGCCACAGCAGCCCGGCGCCGGCGGCGACCATCAACAGGTTGTTGGGCGCGTCGACCTCGCGATCTCGCTGCAGTCGCGGCCCGATCACCGCAGCCGCCACGAACCCTGAGATGCCGGCCGCCAGGTGGATGACGTAGCCGCCGGAGTAGTCGAGCGCGCCGTGCGCCGCGAAGTAGCCGCCGCCCCAGATCAGGAAGGCGTTGATCGTGTAGACGAACGTGATCCACAGCAGCACGAACGGGATCCACGCCTTGAAGCTGATCCGCCCGAGCACCGAGCCGAGCATCAGGATCGGCGTGATCGCGGCGAACACGAACTGGAAGTAGACGAGCGATGCCTCCGGGAAGTGGAACGGCGGGCCTTCGGTGATCGACGGGATGATCGCCTGGCCCTCCTCGGCGCCGGTCGACAGGACGGTCCCCGACTTGCCCCAGAAAGTGTCGAAGAAGCCTTTGCCGTGCCCTATCGGGCTGCCGAAGCCCATCTTGAAGGCCCACAGGCACCAGGCCACCAGTACCAAGCAGAACGCCACGAAGGTGAGCATCATGCTGTTGACCGACCAGCGCTTCTGCATGACCCCGCCGTACAGGACCGCGAGGCCCGGCAGGCTCATCAGCCCGACGAACGTGGCCGCGGTCATCTGCCACGCGTTGTCACCTGCGTTCAGCCAGCTTGGGTATGACAGCCAGGTCATGTGCCTCCGTTTCCCTTCGTTGTGGATCTGTTCACGGACGGCTCCGCCCACGGGCGGAGCGCGCCGCTGCGATGCAGGTATGAAATCCGGCTTGCGGGCAAGCCGCTAGGGACACAGTGGCCAACACTTGGACGGCGTCTTTCGACATTTGGATAGACGCCCACGAGGAGGCGGGTCCGCGCGGCCAGCGCGCATGGCACCCGGCAGCGCCGGAGGCCCGGCCTGGGGGTTAGCCTGCAGGCGAACCCTCGGCGCCGGAGACCCGAGCGAGAGCGGACCAGGGCCTCAACGCCGGGGAGCGAACGGGAAGCCGGCCCGCAGGCAGGCCGCGCGCAGCTCTTCGGCGACGCTCTTGAACGCGCCCGGTGTGGCGCACACGGTACGGGCCTGCGCGCCGCAGGCGTGCTCGGTGGCGCCGCCCAGCGTGGAGGCGAACGTCACTTCGATGCAGTCCCTGCGCGCGGGCGCGCCGCTCGTCAGCGCGTAGGCGCCGAGACCGATCGCGCTCAGCGCCACGCACACGAGCAGCACAGCGACAACGGTCCGCTCGCGCCGCCCCCAGCGCAGCGGCTCGGAGAGCCGCCGGGACTGGTCGTACATGATCATCGGATCGAGACGGCTACCCGGCGTCGCCCGGGGTGGGTGGGCCACCAGCCTCAGCAGGCCCGGTGGCCGCCGACGACGCGCCGGGATCGGAGCCTGAGCGCTCGCCGGGAGCGAAGGTGAGCGCGGCAGAGTTGATGCAGTAGCGCTGGCCGGTGGGGCCGGGGCCGTCGTCGAAGACGTGGCCGAGGTGCCCCCCGCAGCGGCGGCACACCACCTCGGTGCGGCGCATGAAGAGGCTGTTGTCTGCCCGCAGCTCCACGGCCTCCGCGACGGCGGGCTCGGTGAAAGAGGGCCAGCCGGTACCGGACTCGAACTTGGTGCCGGAGCCGAACAGCTCGGCTCCGCAGCCGGCGCAGCGGTAGGAGCCGGTGTCCTTGTTGTAGACGAGCTCCCCGGTGAACGGCGCCTCGGTGCCGGCACGGCGCAGAACCTCATACTGCGCGGGCGTCAGCTGCTCGCGCCACTCCCCATCGGACTTGACGACCTCGGCGTCGCTCACGACTCATGTTCTAGCAGCACGCGCCGCGCCTGCTATCGTGATTCTTACGTTCACGTCAGTTTAGAGAGCGACCCAGTGACACTCTTGGGAAAGGCAGCGACTTGGCCCGCGCAACTCTGAGAAGCACCGACACCGCTCCTCGCTCCCGCCGCCTCGGCGTGGCGGCGGGCCACAGCCACTACAAGTGGTGGGCGCTGTCGTGCACCAGCCTCGGGATGCTGCTCGCGGCGACCAACTCCGGCACGCTGATCATCGCGCTGCCCGACCTCGAGCGCTCCCTTCACGCGCCGCTGCTCGCGCTCGTGTGGGTGATCCTCGCCTACCTGATCGCCGCCACCGTGCTCGTGCTGATGGCGGGCCGGCTGTCGGACCTGTTCGGGCGCAAGCGCGCCTACATCGGCGGCTTCCTGCTGTTCGCCGCCGCCTCCCTCGGGGCGGGCTTCTCCGGCGACGCCAACGTGCTGATCATGTGGCGGGTGCTGCAGGGGATCGGCTCGGCCTTCCTGTTCGCCAACGCCGCCGCGCTGGTCACCGACGCCTTCCCCCACGAGGAGCTCGGCCTGGCGATGGGCACCAACACGATGGTCGCCGCGATCGGCCTCGCGATCGGCCCGGTGCTCGGCGGCGTGCTGGTGGGCATCTCATGGCACTGGGTCTTCTGGTTCAACGTGCCTCTCGGCCTCGCCGGGGCCGTGTGGGGGGCGCTGATCCTGCGCGAGCTCGCCAAGCCCGACGAGGTGCGCGGCTACGACGTGCTCGGCAACCTCACCTTCATCCTCGGCCTCACCAGTCT
>JBOGYA010000148.1:0-6987 GCA_050696515.1 Solirubrobacteraceae bacterium | reverse complement strand
CGCTCGCGCTCGGCGCGCAGCCGCTCGGGCTCGCCCTCCCGTGGCGCGGCGTCGTCGATCTCGGCGAGCTCGTGCTCGAGCAGATCGAGCTCCCGCTCGCGCGCGTCCTCCAGCTCGCGCAGCTGCTCCAACCGCGCACCCAACTCCCGCACCTCGCGGTGGGCGGCAGCGCAGGCAGTGCGGCGGGTGGCCTGCTCGGGGCCGATGAAGCCGTCGAGGATCTCCAGTTGGGCGGCGGCGAGCGTCAGCTTGCGGTGCTCGTGCTGGCCGTAGAAGGTAAGCATGGGCTCGCCGAGGCGGCGCAGGTCCCCGACGGCGGCGGTCCGTCCGTTGACGTAGGCGCGGGTCCGCCCGTCGGCCCCGACGCGCCGCGCGAGCACGACCTCCTCGGCGTCGGGCGGCAGCAGCTCTCCGAGCTCGCTCTCCAGGGCATCGGGCAGCGCGAAGACGCCCTCCACGTAAGCCTCGGCGGCTCCGGGGCGCACGATTCCCGCGCGGGCGCGCCCGCCGAGCAGCAGGTCGAGCGCGTGTGCGAGCACGGTCTTGCCGGCGCCGGTCTCGCCGGTCAGCACGTTCAACCCGGGCGCCAGCCGCAGCTCGGCCCGCTCGATCAGCAGCAGATTCTCGACGCGCAGCTCCAGTATCACGCCCGCAGGTGTATCAGCGGGCACCGACGGATCGCCGGCGCGCGCGTCGAGGGCCGCGGCAAGATGGGCGATCGGGGTTGGGCCTTGGGATCGTCCTCAGTGTCATCGTCGGGGTTACCGTGTGGTGGTGTCCGGCGTCTCAACTCGTGCTAGCTTGCCACGGGATTGACCAATCGCGATTATCGAACGACACTGGATCGGAGGCCGCGATGGACCCGCTGTCGCTGAGCGTGGCGATGCTGCTCGCCAAGGCGGTGGGGGGCGCGGCGGAGGAGACAGGCCGCGCGGCGGCCGGCGCGCTCGGCCGGCTGCTCGCGACCGTACGCGGGAGGCTCGCCGGCGACGAGCTGGCACAAGCGGTGCTCGCCGCGGTCGAGCGGTCGCCCGCGGATGCGGCGAGCACCCGGGCGCTCGCCGTCGCGATCGGCGAACACGCGGGCGCGGACGCGGCGTTCCGCGACGAGCTGGTGCGGCTCGTGGCCGAGGCGGAGCGCGACCCGCGCACCGAGCGGTTCGTGACCGAGGTTCGCGACCACGCCCGAGTCGGCAAGCTAGTCAACATCGGCCACGCCCGCGCCGTCAGCTTTTAGCGGACGGCGCCGATGGGCACCAGGCGACCACGCAAGCCGCGCCGGCGACCCCAGCCGGCGCTCGCCACCACCGTAGGCGGGCAGGCCCGTATCGAGAAGCTCGTCACGGTGGGGGCGACGGAGAACCTCTACCTCGATGCGCACGCGGCGCCCCAGGCGTTGTTTCAGCTCCCGGCCGACATCCCCGACTTCGTCGGTCGCGACGGGCCGGTGGCCGAGCTCGGGGCGCACCTTCGCGGCGCGGGCGCGCAGGGGCACGGCGCCGGAGCGCGGGTAGCCCTCCACGGTCCCCCCGGCGTCGGCAAGTCGGCCCTCGCGATCCACCTGGCGCATACGCTCAAGGGGGTGTACCCCGACGCCCAGCTCTACGTCAACCTGGGGGCGGGCGCCGGGGCGCCGCTTGCGGCGGCCGACGCATTGGCCGGTTTCCTGCGCGCGCTCGGCGTGGAGGGCCCCTACCCGGAGTCCGAGGGCCAGCGCGCCGCGTTCTACCGCGCGCAGCTCGAGCGCCGGCGCGCGCTCGTCGTGCTCGACGACGCCCACGACCTCGCCCAGATCCGGGCGCTGCTGCCGGGCGCGCCGGCGTGCGCGGCGATCGTCACGAGCCGCCGCCCGTTCGGCGGGCTGGAGGGTGCGGTCTCGCTCCGGGTCGAGGTCCTCGCACCGGACACGGCGGTGGAGCTGCTCGGCGCGATCGTCGGCCCGCCGCGGGTCGCGGCCGAACGCGCGGCCGCGCAGAGCATCGCGTGCCTGTGCGGGGAGCTGCCGCTCGCGGTGCGGATCGCTGGCGGCCGGCTGAAGAACAACGCCCACCGCACGCTGGCGTGGCTCGCCGAGCGGCTCGAGGACGAGCGCAGCCGGCTCGGGGAGCTCGAGTCCGAGGACCGGGCCGTGCGCGTGTCGCTCACGGTCAGCTATGAGGAGCTCGCGCCCCCGGAGGCGCGACTGCTCTGCCTGCTCGCGGCGCTGCCCGGTCCCGACTGCTCCACCGCGCTGGCCGCAGGGGCCGGCGCGGCCGGCGTCCGGGAGACCGAGCGGCTGCTGGACCGCCTGCTGGAAGCCCAGATGCTCGAAGTCGCGGGCGCGGACCGCTACCGCTTGCACGATCTGATCCGGCTGTTCGCCGGCGAGCGCCTCGACGCCGAGCCGGGCTTGGATCGGCAGGCGATCGCCAGCCGAGCGGCGGCGTGGCTGGGCGAACGCGCCCTGGCGGCCAGGCTCGTGTTCGGGACGGGCGACTCCCGGCACGCGCAGGCGCTCGCGTGGCTCGAAGCCGAACGCCGGAGCCTGGTCGCGGCGATCGAGGGGCGCGCCGCGGAGCGCGACTGGGGCGCCGTCATCGCCATGACTTTCGCGCTCGTCGATTTCTTCTCGCTCAGAAGCCACTGGGACGACTCGACCAGGACTCACGAGCTGGCTCTGCTGGCTGCCCGCGAGGCCGGCAAGCGCCAGATCGAGGGAGAAGTGCTCAACAGCCTGGCCATCGTCTACTGTGATCGGAACCGCTGGGAGCAGGCGATTACACGCTTCACGCAGGCGCTGGCGATCTACCGCGAGCTCGGCGACCGCCTCGGCGAGGGCAAAGCGCTCAACAACCTTGCCAACGCCTACCGCGAGCAGAGCCACCGCGACGAGGCGATCGCGAACTACGAACAGGCGCTGGCGATCTACCGCGAGCTCGGCGACCGCCGCGGCGTGGGCATGGCGCTCAACAACCTCGCCAACATCTACCGCGAGCAGGGCCGCTACGACGAGGCGATCGCGAACTACGAACAGGACTTGGCGATCTGCCGCGAGCTCGGCGACCGCCTCGGCGAGGGGCAGACCCTCAACAACCTCGCCACCGTCTACAGCGACCTGAACCGCCACGGTGCGGCGATCGCGACCTACGAACGGACGCTGGCGATCTACCGTGAGCTCGGCGACCGCCGCCGTGAGGCGCACGCGCTCGTCAATCTCGGGCTGGTCACGGGGAGATCGGGGGACGTTGCCGCCGGTGAGCGGCACCTGCGCGAGGCGGTCGAGATACTCGAGGAGCTGGGAGCGCCCGAGACCGAACGAATGCGGGCTCGGCTGGGCATGAGCGGGAAGCCGTCGGGTGCGCCGCGCTCGGCGGCGGGGCACGGAGGCCCCGCGCCAACCACCCCGATGGCCCCAGTGCGCCGCGTGGATGATCTCAAATGACTCCCCACCGGACCCCCACCCGCTCGGGCCGGCGGCGGGACGTCCGAATCGCCCGCGCGAGGCCAGCCCGTAGACTTGCGTTTATCGGGTGACCACGATGGTTGCTTCCCTCCCCCACACCTGGCATGGCTGCCGCCGGCTTCGATGAGCGCGAGCGCCCCCTGCGGGGGTCGATCGAATCGCCCTCCGCGTCCGCCTTGTGCGCGCGCCTCGAGGAGGAGGTCAACCGCGCGGGGCGCCACGGCACGGCGCTGAGCTGCCTGCTTTTGGACGTCGAGGACCTGCGCGAGGTGCGGCGCGCGCACGGCCCCCTGCTCGCAGAGCAGGCGCTCGCCTACATCGAGCTCGCGCTGCGCCGCGAGCTGCGCCGCTTCGATCGTGTCGGGCGCGCCTCGGAGGGCGAGCTGCTGGTGCTGCTCCCGGGCGCGGACAGTCCGCGCGGGGAGGTCGTGGCCCGCCGGGTGCTTGCCAGGCTGCGCTCGATCAAGCTGGAGGCGGGCGGCCACCGCCGGCCGCTGCGGTTCGCGGTCGGCCTCGCCCCCTGGCGCGCGGGGATGAGCGCGGCCGCGCTGTTGGCCGATCTGCGCTCGGTTGGGACGCGCACGGCGCGGGACGCGGTGGCCGGGGACACAGGGGGGGCGCACAGCCCGGAGAGCTTGGCCGGGTGGCGTGCAGCGACCGACGGGGGGGCGGCCAGCTAGATTCCCCGGATGCTTTCCGGCTCCGAGCTGTGGCTGCTGCGCCTGATGGCCGACCGCGGCCTGGCGCTGCTCGACGCGAGCACGCTGCTGATGGTGATCGAGGAGCGCGGCGAGCTGCGCGTGGCGGCGGCCTCCGGCGAGGGCACGCCGCGGCTGCGGATCATGCCGGTGGAGGGCTCCGCGCTGGGGGCGGTTTACAGCGCGGGGCTGCCGCTGGCGCTCGAGCGCCCGCGGGGGCAGGAGGCGGCGTGGCTGCACGAGCTGGGCCTGGAGGCGCGCGCGGCGCTGGTGGAGCCGCTGTCGATGGAGGGCCAGGGGGGCGGCCTGGTGATCGCGCTGCGCCGCGACGGCGGTTTCAGGGGACCCGACAAGCAGGCGTTGGGGGCGTTCGCGACGAGCGTGGCGCAGCGGCTTACGGCGGAGCGCTCGGTGGAGATCGAGCGCTTGCGCTACGGGATGGAGGCGCGCGAGCGGGAGCGCACGCGCTGGGCGCGTGAGATCCACGACGAGACGGTGCAGGGCTTGGGGGCGCTGCGCCTGAAGCTGGCCAACGCGCGCGACCAGCGCGACCGCTCGGAGATCGGGGGCACCGCCGATGGCGGAGGTCAGGCGCTGAACGTGGCGGTGGACGCCGTGCTGGAGGGCCTGGGGCAGGAGATCGACGGGCTGCGCCACCTGATCACCGAGCTGCGCCCGGCGGTGCTCGACGACCTCGGTCTGGCGCCCGCGCTGGAAGCGCTGGCGCGCCGCGCGCAGGCGCGCGACGGCCTGGAGGTGCAGACGGAGATCGAGCTCGACCCCGAGCGCGAGCGGCTCGACGCTGAGCTCGAGTCCACGATCTACCGCGTGGTGCAGGAGGCGCTGACGAACGTCGGTCGCCACGCGCAGGCGACGCGCGCGGTCGTGAGCGTGGCGATCGCCGGCGAGGGCTCCTCGGTGCGCGTGACGGTCGCCGACGATGGGCGGGGGCTGCCGGCGGACGGGACGGGACTCGGTCCCCGCGGCGACGGCCTGGAGGGGGGCTTCGGCATGGCGGGGATGCGCGAGCGCGCCGAGCTGGTGGGCGGCGAGCTCGAGCTCCGGGCGGGCGGATGCGGGGACGGGGGCGGGGGCACGACGGTGCGCCTCACGGTCCCGCTGGCAGGCCGCCCGGTGGCGGCCTGAGACCGGCAGGGGCGGTGGGTATAACTATGGTCAGTACGACTACTGGGGGCGGGGGGTTGAGTATTAAAAATCCAGAGTCGGTGCAACAATAGTTATACAAAGTTCAAAATTATATATATAACTCTCCGCTTGACCACCCATCGTCATCCGTCCGCGGTGCCGCCGAAGCAGGTAGGGATTAGTCCACCAGCCCAAGCCGCCGCGCGTACGCGGTGATCTCGGCGCGCGAGGAGAACCCGAGCTTCTCGATCGCGCGCGCGCGGTAGGTCTTGACGGTGCGCTCGGCGACGTGCAACTGCTCGGCGATCTGGGGGTTGGTGTGGCCCATGGCGATCAGCCGCACCACCTCGCGCTCGCGCTCTGAGAGCGCTACCCCCTCCTGGGCGGGCTCCCCGCCGGTGGCCATCAGCGCGCCGAGCCGGGGGTGCAGGTAGTTGCCGCCGGCGACGGCGAGGCGGAAGGCCTGCAGCAACTCCGCGGGCTCGGCCTCCTTGAGCACGTAGCTGCGCGCGCCGGCCCTGAGCGCCTGGCGGGCATACTCGGGGTCCTCGCGCATCGTGAGGATCGCGACCGCGAGCGGGGGGTGTGCGACGAAGCACTGAGGCAGCGCGGCGAGGCTGGAGCCCCCGGGCATCGTCAGGTCGAGCGTGAGCAGGTCGGGCTTGTAGGCGCGCACCTCGCGGATCGTGGCGGGCACGTCGGCGGCCTCGGCGACCACCCGGAACTCATCGGTCTCGCGCTCGAGCACGGTGCGGATGCCGTCGCGCACGACGGCGTGGTCGTCGGCGATAATCACCTCGATCGGGCGATCGACGCCGGGAGTGCCCTCTTGCATCCCGCTACCGTAGCGGCCGCACAGGCGGGAGTACCGCGAGGGGCAGCACGCCCCCACTCGGTCCCGATCCCGGGCTCAGACACCCTGGTCAAAGCATCTCGAAGCAGTTGGACGTGTCGTCTAAGGATCGGCGGCGACCCATCCGGACGACAGAGATCGGCACCTTTGGGACGACACGATCGGCACCGTCCGGACGGCAGACAAACGCCCGCGCAGGGCGCAAGATGTCGGGTGTAGTAATCCATCCACATGGCACCCACCCACGGAGATGCGTCAAGCGCCGCGGGGAGGCGCCGCAGAGAAGAGCCGAGGTAACACCATGCACACGTCACGGATGACGAAGCTGAGTTGGGGTGAGCCGCGATGACCGTCGTGGGCGTCGTGCTTATCTGGCTGACGATCGCGGCGGTCGCTTTCCTGGCGCTGTCGGCGCTCGCGCGCTTCGCCGCGCGCGGAGAGGCCGAGCTGGGGATCGTCGGCGAGAGCGAATTGATCGACACGAGCTACATGACATGAGCCCCGCAACCCTCATCGAGCCGCGCTCGCGCATTCTGGTCGCGGGCGCGGACCCCGAGCAGCGCGCGGCGGTGCTTCACGACCTCAGCGAGGCGCTGCCGGCGGACACCCTCATCGGGGAGGCCGGCGCGGTCTCGGAGGTGTTGGCGCAGGCGCCCTCCTCCAGCGTGGTGATGCTCGCGGGCGACCTCGGCGAGGTGTCCGCGGAATCGCTGATGCACGTGCTGGGCAGCCGCCACCCGAGCCTGCCGGTGATCGCACTCGGCGTCCCCGGGTCCTACGGCAGCCGGGACGCAGCCGCCGCAGTCGCGTGAGGGCCGCCGGCGAGCCTCGCCGTGCAAGCCCCACGC
>JBOGYA010000147.1:0-7014 GCA_050696515.1 Solirubrobacteraceae bacterium | reverse complement strand
GCGCAGGCGGGCCCGCGCGGGTCGCCGCCGGGCCGGTCGCGGCCGCGGGCGCCCGCCCCCGTGTTCTGATGCTTGGGATGGGGTGGTTTCCCGGAACGATGGGGGGGCTCGACCGCTACTACCGCTCCCTGTTCGAGCAGCTTCCGGAGGCGAGCGGGGTGGTGATCGGCCCGGCCCCGGGCGCCCCCGCAACGATCGAGGCGGTAATTGGTCCAGCCCTGGGCGCCCCCGCGGCGATCGGGGCGGCCGCCCACCGCGAGCTGCCGCTCGCGCGTCGTGTGCGCGCGTACTGGCTGGCCGCGCAGCGCGCGGCGGACGGGGTCGAAGTGGTGGACGCGCACTTCGCGCTGTACGCGGCCGCGCCGCTGCTGCTCGGAGCGCTGCGGCGGCACCCGACGGTGTTTCACTTTCACGGAGCGTGGGCGGAGGAGAGCGCCGCCGCGGGTGACGCCTCGCGCGTGAAGCTCGGGCTGCGCCGGGCCTTGGAGCGCCGGGTACTGCGCCGCGCCGACGCCTACGTCGTGCTGTCAGACGCCTTCCGCAAAGTGCTCGTCGAGCGCTACGGGGTGCCCCCATGGGATGTGCACGTGTGGCCCCCCGGGGTGGCGCTCGACGTATTCACCCCCGGCGACCGGTCCCAAGCGCGGGCGCTGCTGGGCATCGACCCCGCGGCGTTCGTCGTGGTGTGCGCCCGGCGCCTGGTGCCCCGCATGGGGATCGACGGGCTGCTCGACGCATGGGGCCGGCTCGCGCACGATCTCCCCGCGGGCTCGGTGCTGCTGCTGGTCGGCGACGGGCCGTTGCGCGAGGCGTTGGCCGCGCGCGCCGTCGGCCCTCCGCTCGACGGCCGGGTGCGCGTACTGGGCCGGCTCTCCGACGCCGAGCTGATCGAGGCCTACCGCTGCGCCGACGCCGCCGCCGTACCGAGCATCGCGGTCGAGGGATTCGGCCTGGTGGTACTCGAGGCGGCGGCCTGCGGTACCCCGAGCATCGTCAGCGACGTGGGTGGCCTGCCGGAGGTCGCGGGTGCGCTGGACACGTCCCTCGTCGTCCCCGCCGCCGACAGCGAGGCCCTCGGCGCCCGGCTGCGGACGGCAGCGGGGGGAGCCCTGCCGAGTAGGGCCGCCACGCGCCGCTACGCCGAGCGCTTCGACTGGCCGGGGGTGGCCGAGCGCCACCGCGCCCTGCACCGCCGGCTGGCGCAGGGCGGGCGCGACGAGCGGCTGCGAGTCGTGTACCTCGACCACGTCGCACGGCTCTCGGGCGGTGAGATCGCCCTGCTGCGCCTGCTGCCGCACCTGCGGCGCGTGAACGCCCACGTGATCCTCGGCGAGGAGGGGCCGCTGGCGGCCCGCCTGGCGCAGGTGGGAATCTCGGTCGAGGTGCTCCCGATCGCCGCCGCCGCCCGCGAGCTGCGCAAGGACACCGTGCGTCTCGGCGGCGCCTCGCCCGCCGCGCTGCTCGACACGCTCGCGCACGTCGCGCGGCTCGCGCTCCGCCTGCACCGGCTGAAACCGGATCTCGTGCACACCAACTCGCTGAAGGCCGGCGTGTACGGCGGCCTTGCGGCGCGCGCGGCGGGGGTTCCGATGGTGTGGCACGTGCGCGACCGGATCGCCGAGGACTACCTCCCCCGGCCCGCGGTGCGGCTCGTGCGGCTGCTGGTGCGCCACCTGGCCGACGGCGTGGTCGCCAACTCGACCGCCACGCTTGGCACGCTTTCCGCTGCCCACCCCACACTTGGCACGCTATCCGCCGCCCACCGTGGCCGGGTGCAGCGGGTCGTCCCCGACTCGGTGGAGCTCTCCCCCTACCCCCGCACGCCCTCCGCGCGGACCGCGACGTTCGGAATGGTCGGGCGGATCGCCCCGTGGAAGGGCCAGGAGCTCTTTCTGCGCGCGTTCGCCGCCGCCTTTCCCACCGGGGCGGAGCGGGCGGCGATCGTGGGGGCGCCGATGTTCGGCGAGGAGGCCTACGAGCGTGAGCTGCACGAGCTCGTGGCGCGGCTCGGACTCGCTGGGCGAGTGCGGTTCCGCGGCTTTCGCGAGGACGTGTGGCGCGAGCTCGCGGACATGGATGTGCTCGTGCACGCCTCGGTGATCCCCGAGCCCTTCGGCCAGGTGGTGCTGGAGGGCATGGCGGCGGGCCTGGCGGTGATCGCGCCCGACGAGGGCGGCCCGGCCGAGGTGATCGCCGACGGAGCGACCGGGCGCCTCTTCCGCAGCCGTGACGTGGACGCTCTGGCTGCGGCGATGCGGGCATTGAACGAGGACCCCGCCGAGCGCGAGCGCCTGGGGAGCGCCGCCGAGCGCGCCGTCGAGGCGTACCACCCAGCGCGACTGGCCGGGCAGCTGGAGCAAGTCTACGACCAGGTGCTGCAAGTGGCCGGGCACAGCGCCCGAGGGGCGCGCGGATGGCCTCGACCGCAGCCGCCACGCCGCTGATCGCAGCCAGGCCGCTCCGCTGACAGCGACCGAGCCGCTGAGACCCGCAGCGGTCCAGTGCCGGCTGCGTGGGAATCGCCCTGCACGGGTAGCCCTATGAGTAGCCCCGAAGGCCTCGCTGGGAGCGACGCACACACAAACGTCCGCCGTTCCCCATCTACGTCAAGCGTCCCTCGGAAAGCGCCGACCGGCGTAGAGGCGAGCGGCTTCTGCACGCCTCCTCCCCAGCGCAATGCGCCCGACCGAGACCCCTATCGAGCCCACCCCTCCCCGCCACCACGCCCGCGGACGCTCGCTCCTCCTTGCCACCACGGCGCTCGTCCTCGGCAGCGGCCTGTTTGCACCCTCCTCGGTGCCGGCGAGACCGACCCACAGCACGGGCCCAGTGGCGCACCGGAGCAGAGCTCGTCAGCCGTGCAAGGCCAAGCGCCATCGGCCAGCCTCCCACCGCGGTCGCAAGGCCCCGCATGGCTGCGCGAAGGTACCCACCTCTAAGCCTCGACACCAGGTCATTCGTAAGCGGCCCGCGCGGGGGCGCGGTGGGGCGCGCCCCAAAGCGACACCGCTCGCCCAGCAAGGCGGCGTGTCTGCGCCGGCCGTCAGACCAAGCGAAGCGCCCGCGCCCAACCTCTTCCAAGCGCTTGGGAACGCCCCGATCGATCCCCGGTACCTGACCGACCTGCCGTTCGGCACGAGCTCGTTCTGGGTCCAGCCGTGGCGCGCGTATCTGGACACCTGGCCCGCCGCTCGCCTGCTCGACTCGCTCGGGATCAACTTCAACGTGAGCGCGCCGGAGGCCGAAAACACCGCCCAGCTGCTCCAGGACAGCGGCTTCAAGCTCGCCCGGATCGAGATCAATTGGAGCTCGCTCTCCTACGAAGAACCCACCAAGTTCACCACCGAGGCCAGCATTCGCACGCGGCTAGAGGCGCTGCGCAATCACGGCCTGCGGCCGCTGATCCTCCTGAACGCCAACAGCGAAGCCCCCGTCCCAGCGAAGCACATCACCTTGGAAACGGTCTCGCAAGCACCGGCCGGCGCCCAGAGCGTGACCCTCACTCCCGCCAGCGCTGCCCAGGTGGTGCCCGGCAAGACCGGCTTCGACAGGCTCACCTTCGGCGGCGATCCCGACATCCTCATAACGTCGGTCGACGCCGGTGGCCTCGCCACGCTGTCCAGGCCGCTGCCGAGCGCGCTGGCGGTGGGCGCACACGAGGGCACGACACTGCTGTACGCACCCTTCAGCCCGCCCCAGCTCCCGAACGGCGAACCGAATCCCGCTTTCCAGGCCACCCTCGCCGGATGGCTGAGCTACGTGGCGACGGTGAGCAGGGAGGCCGCGAGCATCTTCGGAGCCGAAGGCTACGACCTCGAGGTCTGGAACGAGCTCAGCTTCGGCTCGCAGTTCCTCAATCCCGAAGCATATTTCTCGACGGCCCCCGAAACCGAACCCGGCACCGAAACCGAACCCAACACGGAAGCCGAACCCGGCGTCCTCACTAAAGAGATCACCAAAGCCCTGCTCGCCGCAACGGTCGGCTACATACGCAACCCGGCCCACGGTATTTCCCCGGGAGTGGGCATCACCAACGGCTTCGCCAGCCAGACCCCGTTTCCCTCCGGAGCCCAGGCGCCGCTCGGATTGACCGCGCTCAGTAAGCACCTCTACAAGGGCGCGATCAGCTTTCCCTCCGAATACCCGGCCCGCTCGATCACTCCCATCGATGCGCTGGGCGCGCAGGACACGGCCTCCAACTCGAGCTTCACGCCGCTGCTCATCCCGCACTATCAGTCGCTGTTTCCCGAGTCCTACCTAACGGCGACCTCGACCGAGACCCTGATCCGCGATCTCGCCCCTTTCACGACATATGTCTACGGGGACCCGCACGGTCGCGAAGTCGGCCCGCCGGGCGGCGCCCCACTGCAGAAGTGGATGACCGAGTACAACCTCAGCACCCACGGGGCGACCCCTGTGGGACCGGACGAGAGCACCCCCGACCCAGTGACGCTCACGCCCGCCGACAAGGCGCACTTCCAGGCCAAGGCGTTGCTGCGCAGCCTCGTGGCAATGGTCAACAAGGGCATGACCCGCGAGTACTTCTACGCAGCCGCCGGCCACGCGCTCGCGCTGATCGACCCAAGCTTCTTCTCCGCCCTGGCGGCCCACCCCGAAGCCTATCCAGGCGACGGGCTCGGTGGGGAAACGATGAGCGGCTTTCGCAACATGCTCAGCCAATTCCAAGGCCCCGGCCCGGAGCAGAGCCTCCGGCAGCTCACACTTCTCTCGATCGCTCAGGAAGGCGACCACGCCCAGTTCGCCGGCGACGGCACCGCCGCCCACCCCAGCCTCTATGACCGCGAAGTGCTCGCCGTGCTGCCCTTCCAATCCTCCCCCACGCGGTTCGTGATCCCGGTGTACGTCATGACGCGCGACCTCCTGACCCTCTACGAACCGGGCGCGCCCACCAGCGACATCCACCGCTTCGACCTCCCCAACGAGAGCTTCCGCATCACCCTCGGCAACCTCCCCGAAAGCGCCACACCCCCCACGATCGCCGCCTACGATCCGCTCCGCGACGAAACCACGCCCGCACACCTCATCGCCCAAACCGGCCGCACCGCAACCATCGAAATCGCCGCCACCGACTATCCCCGCATCCTCACCGTCGAATACGCCGGACAGTGACGCTCGCGCCGCCCGTCGGCGCAAGCGTGGGGTTGTCAACCGCCGCCGCGACCGTGGGGTTGGTCAGCGTAGTCAGCTCACGCTGTCATAGCCCCACTGGGTCACGAGGTCGCGGCCCAGGTAGTCGCTCAGCGCCACAACCTCTCCCTTGAAGCGGCGGCGCAGCTCGAGCATGAGCTGCCGATCCGGCGGGGGGGGCTCGCGGTAGACGAGGCGACGCCACCTGGCTCGCGTCGCGTCGCTGCGCAGCCGCTCGGATATCAGCGCGTTCACGCCCCGCGCGACCGGCCCGGCCGCGGCCGGGTTGCGGCTGGCGACGGCCGCCATGCGAGTCAGGTGGTGGAGGCGCTGGAAGCGCACGCCGGCCAGCGGATCGGTCTCGACCGGGGCGACGTGAGACTCGTCCACCGCGAGAAACCGCAGCACCTTGCGGGCGGTGGCCTCGTTGTCACGGCGAAAGTCGTCGTACACCAGCACCAAGACCTGCTCTGGTGGGAACACCGCATGGTAACGGCGCAACTGCTCGACATATCTCACAAGCTCCGAGTACATGAGCATCTGCGGGGAGTGCGAGTAGCGAGGGATACGCTTGCCTTCGCGCCTGGCTCCCTCCAGCGCGATCGCCTTGCGAAGATCCGTTTGCGTCTCGATGTGGTTGTGCACGCACTGCAGGTGAAACGAGCGCAGGAAGCTCGCGGGCTCGCGCAGGATGGCGATTATGCGAGCGTCGGGCTGCGCCTCCGCGATACGGCCGGCGGCAGCGTGTGACATGAGGTAGATCGGCGAAGCCTCGCCGATGCGCTGCTCCGGACCCGCCGCGGCAAACAGAGCGCGGTAGCCGTCGAGCGTCTCCGGGCGCTTGTCCAAGGCCGGCTGCCGAAAGCGAGAGCGCAGCTCGGCCGCGAAGAAGCGCGGCTCCTTGATGTCGGGCATGTAGATCTGCGGGTGGCGCCGCAGTATCAGGTAGAGGGCGCTCGTTCCACACTTGGGATGACCGACGATGAAGAAATCGGGGGCTCTCCCCTGTTCGGGGACTCGCCCCTCGGGAGACTCGATGCTGACAATGTTTTGCACTGATCCCATATGCCCTCAACCAATGTGGTGGCGGGATTGAACCATAGACAGCCGTAGCCCCAGATCGACTTCACACCCGTGTAACATTCGGCCACCTCCGCATCCTCACCGTCAAATCCCCGGCGGGTTGAGGTCCCACCGGACCTCGAAGCGGTGGATGCCTGGGTCGGACAGCAGCCGCCCGGCCCCGAAGTCAAGACACGGAAACTGAGTCTTGTAGCAGCGCATCGCCGCGAGCTTGGCCGCCGCGGAGCGGTCGTCGAGGCGCTCGACGTGAGCGGAGCGCAGGGCGGGGAGCTCCGGAACGCCGTCCAGGAACGACAGCCAGAATGCGTCGACCCGGCGGTGGGGGTCGGGCTCGGCGCCATCGACCCAGTGCGGCCACCCGTGCAGGACGCAGTAGGGCAGCTCGGCGTACAGCGTCACCGGGATGCCCGCGCGCAGCAGCAGGCGCCCGTAGCGGCGTGCGAGCAGGTGGTCGGGGTGGGCGCCGATGCCGGCGGGCACATAGACGCGCGCGGCGCCCGCCACCGCGGCGCCGAGCGCCCGGTCGAGCTCCCGCAGGCCGGGGGCGCGTGGTGGAGGGCGGTACTGGGCCTCCAGGAACGGCAGGCTCAGCGGCCTGCGCCCGGCGCGGCCCAGCGCGAGGGCGTCCTCGGCGATCCGCTCGCGCACCCGCCGCGCGGAGTCCTCGGCGCCGGTGATCGCATCCCACGGGCCGAGGCGACCGGGCGCCGGCACGCCCGCGAAGAGGTTCACCACGTGCACCTCGCGGTCGCTGCTCAACAGGCTCCAGCAGTCGAGCACCGC